>DATIEU010000306.1:0-4911 GCA_035455565.1 Steroidobacteraceae bacterium
AGCACGACAATTGCACCTAGGGACAATGCCGGTAAGTCTTACCGTCCATGGCCCAACGATGATCACGATCGAGATCGCGAAGTCTTCAATCGAACCACGCCCACTGCCACGCAATGCCGATCGTGGTGAAGTCACCACCGATGCGCGTCGTCGCTCCGTCACTCCAGTTGAGCTTGAGCGACTGACTCCTGCCGATGGGCAGCGACATCGTGAGCCCGAGGCGTGAATTGGACTGTGTGTCTGCGTTGCGTGTGCCGTCGACCGTGGTGCGCCCGCCGGTGTAGTACGTGGCGTCGAATGCGATCCACAGGCGGGGGCGGAACGCGTAGCTCGCGTGCACCTGGTAACTGGCGAGCGGATCCTGTTCGCGCTTCGAGCCACCGAAGAACGCGTCGTTGTCGGTGAACAGCCATACACCCGCATACGCATCCAGGTACCAACGTCCGATGGGGTATGACACGCCGAGCTCGGGTTTGAAAGCCCAGCGGTTGGCGCCGATGTTGATCAGCTTGTCGGAGAAGTACTCTCCCACGGGCGCCACGATCACGAGGCTCGCTCCGAGTGTCGTGCGCGGTGTGCGCTTTGCAAACTCCGCGGGGGTCATCGCGGGATTGCCGAGCAGATTGATGGCGAGGCGCAGCCGCGCATCGCCCTGACCCGAGCGGCTCACTTTGCGGCGATCCTCTCCGACATTGCCCTCGACTTCACCCCAGACATACGGCAGCCCCAGTGACGCGCTCGCGGCGTGTGTGAACGCATCGAAGGTGCGTGCGTATCCGAGCACACCCGCGTTCAGGTCCGCCTCGACATCGGAGAATGGCAGCGACGGGTCGAACAGCACCTCGCCCGTGGTATTGGCGTAGGCGAGCACCAAGAAGTTCGTGCCTACGGGGCTGGGTGAGTAAGCGCGCGGCTCGAGCTCCTGCGCCCGGCACGGCCCCCACGCGATCAGCGTGAGAACGAGCGCCATGCCGCTTCTCATCAACTGTTCAGCCAGGCGGCAGATCGGCGTCGATCTCGAGCTGCCCAGCGCTCACAATTTCTGCATGGGCTTCACATCGGCCGGCACTGGCCCCAGTGCCTTCAGTTCGTTGAAGCCCTTGATGGAAATCTTGGCCCATTGACTGAACAGGCGCTCGAACTCGGCGATGTTGGTCACGCTCGAAGTGATCGTCGCCACACCGCTGCCTTGCGTCTCGCGGCGATCGACTGCGCGCCCGAGCAAGGCGTTGCTGATCGAATCGCGCGCTTCGAGGATGAGTGTGGCCTCGCCCGCTTCCATGGTGTAGGTGCGCGACATGCCGGGTGACATCGTGTCCGGCGCGTTGATGTACAGATCGATCACTCCCGGTGACAGACGCAGTACATCGGCTCCAGGTTCGGTCACGAGGGTGACGCCCGCCTTCTGGAACTCCTTTGTGAATACCTCGGTGAATCCGCTCTTGGCCCGCTCCAGGATCTTCTTCGCGTCCTCGTCGGTCACATCCCGCGAGACGCCGGCGGTCGAGTCGTTGACGTCGCGCAGCCAATTCTTGCGGAACGCAACCAGCGGCGGATCGAGCATCACCTTGCTGTAGGTGCGGAAGTCCGCACCGGGTGCAACGTACGCGGCATCGACGCGCTTGCTCTTGATGCGCACGAGGCCGTCCCAGTTATCCGGAATGTCCTTGGCGAGCGCGACTCCCGTCGCGACCAGTGCCAGGAACGTCAGACCGAGCACGACGCGGGACCGGGTTGCCATTGTCGATACCTCTCTTGAAGGGTTAGGCGTGCATCATGCCGTCGCGCGTGGCGGCCGACAAATGCACGAAGGTGCAGGCTTGGCTAGGGCTCAGGCTGCCTGAATGCGCAGCGGGAGCTTTGCCGGGCCGTGCCCGATCGTCGTCATCCACGGCTCGGGTTCCCCCGCAGGCTCGAAGCGCCCGATATGCCGGACGAGCGCACCGAGCAAGGCGTCGGCTTCGAGCAATGCCAGCACGCGACCGACGCAAGCGTGCACGCCATAACCCCAGCCAACGTGGGCGCGCAGGTCGCGGTGGATATCGAAGCGATCCGGTTCCGGCCACTTGCGCGGATCACGGTTGGCCGACGCGAACATGAGGCCACAGCGCTCACCGGCAGGAATCACGTAGCCCTCAATTTCGACCTCTCGCATCGTGATGCGTCCGGCCATGCGCGAGGGTGAATCCCACCGCAGACTCTCTTCGAAGGCACTGCGCAGCAGGGTCGGTTCGGCACGCAACGCCTGGTACTCCTCGGGAAAGAGGCTGAACGCCCGCATGGCGGTGGAGACGGTCATGACAGTGGTATCGGCGGCTGCCGAGAGCAGGATGCCGACCAGCAGCTTCGCCTGATCCTGCGTGATCTGCCCGCGATCGGCCGCAAGGAACATCTGCATGCCGAGTCCGTCCGGATGCAGGTTCTCTCGGTCGCAGCAGCGCTCGACCCACTCGATTACGGGGCCGACATCTTGCATCGCTTCGTGGAAAAGCTGGTTCTGCGGTCCCATCGTCGCCCACACCATGTGTCCGAAGCGGGTCATGTGTTCCCGGCCTTCTTCGGGAACGCCCAGCAGATCAGGCAGCACCTTGTAGACGAACGGGCGCGCAATCTCGGCCACGACGTCGATGGTCTCGCCACTGCGCTCCTTGACCTTGAGCAACAACGTGTCCGCATCCGCCTTGAATGCACTGGCCGCCTTGGCCAGCGCCTGCGGCGACAACGCCGAGGCGATCACGAGACGCACCGCGGTGTGCCTGGGCGGGTCGTCGGTCAGCAGGATCTCCGGACGCACCGAGTTGGGATCGTGCCAGGGGCGCGAAGTCGAGGAGAACGCACGCCAATCCGTAAGACCCGCCGTCACGTGTCGATGGCGCGCGATCATCGTGATGTTCTCGCGCGAGAGCTTCACCACCGGCGCCATCTCACGCAGCGCATCGTCGACCTGCCGCGCATTGCGCACTGCTTCGGGGCTGAACACGTCGTCGTCGCAGACCGGAGCAGGCTTGCCCATGATCAGTTCGACGCCGCGATTCCGCCGTCGACGTGCAGGATCTCGCCATTGATGAAGGAGGCCTCGGGGCTCAGCAGGAAGGCCACGGCTTCGGCGTTGTCATCCTCGCGGCCAATGCGCCGCAGCGGAATCGTGCGCGACCGGCGCTCGTATTCCGCGCGGTCGTTGAGCCCCATGGCTCCCGGCGTCGGCACCGATCCGGGCGCGACCGCGTTCACGCGCACGCGCCGCGGCCCGAGCTCGGCGGCGAGCGTTTTGGTCAAGGTCACGATCGCACCCTTCACCAGGCTGTAAATCGAGGTATTCGGATAGCCGCGCTCGGCGACGGGTGAGGCCATGTTGACGATCGAGCCGCCCCGCTCCGCATCCATGTGTGCAAGCAGGAGCTGCACACCCCAGACGCTGCCCTTGATACCTGCCGCGAGCATCTGATCGAGCACTTCTTCCGTCACTTTCTCGATCGGCTCGTAGCGCAACAGCATCGCGTTGTTGACCACGGCATCGATGCGTCCCCGTTCGGCGGCGAATTGCGCCGCCGCTTTTGCGAACGCCACCCGGTCGGAGACGTCCACGCCATATGCGAATGCGTTGCCGCCATTCTTACGGATGCCGGCGGCGACTGCGCTGCAACTCTCGCCATCGAGATCGACGAGCCCTACCGTCGCCGCGCAGCTCGCAAGCTTCTCCGCAGTCGAGCGGCCCAGGCCACGGCCGGCGCCCGTGATGAGCACCGTCAGATCGCTGAAGTCGTGCTTGATGGCCATGCGCCCTACTCGATCGCGAGCCTCCAGGCCTGACCCTCGCGCACGATCCGGCCCGCCGTCGGCTCACAGAAATGACTGCCGATGATCAGCACTTTCTTGTCCGCATAACGCTCGATGAACGCGCGCCGGGTCTTCGCGCCCTGCGCCTTGTCCATGTCGAAGTTGCCGTGAATGTCGGGCACCGCGAACTGGATGGGGTGATGCATCATGTCCCCGGTGATGACCGCTTCCTCACCGCGCGAACGAATGTGCACACTTACGTGCCCCGGCGTGTGGCCGGGCGTAGGCTCGAGCCACACTTCGTCCGTCAGCCGGTGATCGGTGCTCACGAACTCGGCCAGCTTGGCGGCGACGATCGGGTCGATCGAGTCGGCCAGGTGATCGACGTTGTGGTAGCCGTGGGTCTCACGCAGGTGCTGCCAGTGGTCGTACTCCTGCTTGCCGAAGAGGTAGCGCGCTTGCGGGAATGTCGGCACCCATTTGCCGTTGACCAGTTGCGTGTTCCAGCCCACGTGGTCGAAGTGCAGGTGTGTGCACATGACGGTATTGATCGTCTGCGGGGCAAACCCCGCCGCCGTGAGGTCCTGGAGAAAGGTGGTCTGCAGGTTGCAGAACACCGGGAACTCGCGCTGCCGGTCGGCCCCGATGCAGGTGTCGATCATCACGCGCTTGTCGCGCGACTTGAGGACGAAGCACTGGAACGAGATCAGCATCTTGCCGGCGGGCGTCGCGAAGTGCGGCACGAGCCAGGGGAACTTCTGCACGAACTCGGCCTTGCCGTCCGGTAGCAGCATCGCGATGTCGTCTTCCCAGTTGTTGACCTCGACGATGCGGGCCACTTCGACATCGCCTATTTTCCAGTGGCGAATATGTTCAATCGCCATAATCCTCTCCTCTTTATATAGCTAGTGCAGCGTGCCGAAGGCCGGCGGCGGCGGCAGGCCCCTCATCAGGTCGGCGGCCTTCTCCGCGACCATCACGACCACGGCATTGGTGTTGCCCCCGACAATGCGGGGAAACACCGAAGCATCCGCGACGCGCAACCCGTCGATGCCATGCACCCGGAGCTCTGGATCCACCACGGCATTCGCATCGGGCCCCATGCGGCACGTCCCGACGGGATGATGAACCGTC
>DATIEU010000307.1:0-2494 GCA_035455565.1 Steroidobacteraceae bacterium
GATGGTGCAGCTGCAGAGCACGCAGAAGCTGGTGATGGTGGCGCTGACGGCGCCGCTCGGCCTGATCGGCGTCACGTTGGCGTTATTGCTGACCGGCAGGCCTTTCGGTTTCGTCGCGATGCTCGGCGTCTTCGCGCTCACCGGCATGATCATCCGCAATTCGGTGGTGCTGATGGCGCAGATCCATGACTACGAAGCGGAAGGCAGGGACCGCTGGAACGCGATCGTCGAGGCGACGGTGCACCGTCTGCGTCCGATCCTGTTGACCGCCGCGGCCGCGATCCTCGGCCTGATTCCGATCGCGGGCGAGGTCTTCTGGGGTCCGATGGCGTTCGCGATGATGGGCGGACTGCTGATCGCGACCGTGCTGACGCTGATCTTCCTGCCAGCGCTCTACGCGACCTGGTATCGCGTCCGCGAGCCGGACGCCACGGTTGCCAGCTAACGCGCCTGCGCCACTACAGGCTGGGCTGCGGCGGGATGAAACCGTCGCACGGACTGCACGGCGGCCACGACGAAGAGCAGAAGCACGACACCCTGCGTGATCGCGAATGGTGGCTCGTTGCCGTTGGGCGCAAGCGCGTGCAGCGCTGGAATTTTCAGGAACGCCTGGACCACGAGCACGAAGAAATTGAAGTAGAACGACAACACTGTTGCAGCGACGTAGATCCAACGCCACGAGCCTTCATAGTTGAACAGGTAGCGCGCCGCGGTCGCCGCCGCCAGGACCACACTGGACAGGATGCCAACTGCGAGCGCGGGCGTGAAACCGTTGAACGGAAAGAGAAAGCCGGTGAGGACCGTCGCCCAGGTGGCGCTGAAGAACACCTGCGTCCAGCGATTCATGGGGTTTGACGTGAGCAGGCCGCGCAACACGGCGAAGCCCGCGACAATGCCGATCAGGCTCAACAGGACGTGAAACAGCGTGAAAGTGGTCAAGCCGGAACTCATCGTGCATCCTCCCCTGTGGCCTTTCGATCTTCGAACCGGATCGTTGCAGGCATTGTCCCACCGAACATTGGCCCCTGAACAGGTAGACCCATGACGCGACCGCACGGATTCACGCTCACGGTACCGGTGGATATCGCCGATCACATTCTCGGTCCGATTCATGCACCGGTCACAGTCGTCGAGTATGGCGACTTCGAGTGTCCCAACTGCAAGCAGGCCGCGCCTGCGGTGAAGCTATTGCTCGAACGCTTTGCCGGTCGGGTGCGTTTCGCGTTTCGCCACTTCCCGCTCGAAGGCGTTCACCCGCATGCGCTGCTGGCCGCCGAAGCCGCCGAGTGCGCCGGGGGCCAGGGCAAGTTCTGGCAGATGCACGATTTGCTGTTCGAGAACCAGGACCATCTCAAGCTCAAGCAACTGCATGGTTACGCGGAGCGCCTCGGGCTCGACATGGCGCGCTTCACCGCCGAGATGGATGACCACGTGTACCTGCAGCGCGTTCGCGAGCACATCGAGAGCGGTGACAGCAGCGGCGTGCGGGCCACGCCCGGCTTCTTCGTGAATGACGCCATCCAGGACGTCTCCTACGGGCTGCGCAACCTGTTCGATGCCACGGACGCCTTATTGAAGGCGCGCTGACTACCAGGCGTGATCGGTGCCGTCGTTGTCGATGAACCGGCCGCTATCCCTGATGCTCAGCCGGTCGATGGTGCTGATCATGTTGCCGATCGCTTCCTGCGGCGACATCAAGCCCGGGATCTTCAGCGTGCCGAAGCTCTCGACCTGAACCCCGCCGGGATGAAACATCACCACCGTGATCCCGTCAGCCTCGAGCTGCGACGCCAGCAAGCGCATCGCGCTGTTCAACGCGGCCTTGGTGATCCGATACCAGTAGTGATCGGGAATTGGTGAGCCATTCGGCATGAACGGTGGCACGGAAACGGAGCCGGCCGCCGAGCTGATGGCGACGATCTTCTTCTGCCGGCTCGCCTTGATGTTCCCGATGAGGGTCTCGGTAATCTTGAGCGGCCCCGCGACATTGGTGTGGACGAAGTCATCGAGCAGCGCGTAGTCGAGGCTACCGAAGAGTTGATTCGCGTTGCCACCGGGCTTATCGAGCGGGTCGGTTCGCACGAAGCCCGCGTTGTGCAGCAGAACATCGATCGGCACACCCTGGAGCCTTGCCCCCAGTGCTTCGATCTGTGCAGCATCCGTGACGTCCATGTTTTCGACGCGCACGTTCGAATGCTTCCTGGCGAGCACCGCCAGTTCCGCGGGCGTTGCAGCGCGGCGATGAGTGGCAATCACGTTCGCGCCGCGCGCGGCGTACTGGCGCGCGAACTCGAGCCCGATGCCCTGGCTCGCGCCCGTGATCAGCACGGTTTCGGCCGGTGCACGTACGGACGCCACGCCCATGGAACTGGAAGACCGGCTTAGCTGTTGACCGCTTTGAGGACGCGCTGCGGCTGCGAGACGCCGTAGCCCTGCGCGTAGTCGACGCCGAGGCTGCGCAGCATCTGGATGATCTCGGCGTTCTCGGCGAACT
>DATIEU010000308.1:0-13085 GCA_035455565.1 Steroidobacteraceae bacterium
GGATCAATGAGGAGATCGCTATGCGATGGACTGTCGCGCTGATCGCCGCACTGCTTTGCGCTTGTGCCGCACAGACCAAGCTCGAGGCGCCGAACCTCTCGGTCATCAACATGGAGATGCTCGAGAGCAGCCTGTTCACGCAGCGGCTCAAGGTGCGCGTGCGCGTGCAGAACCCCAACGATATCGCGCTGCCGGTCAAGGGCGTGAGCGCCAAGCTCGAGATCGCGGGCGAGAAGTTCGCGAGCGGCGTCTCCGCCGATTCGTTCACGGTCCCCGCATTCGGCGAGCAGGAGTTCGACCTGCTGGTCGACGCCAGCATGGCGAAAACGCTGCTCACCATGATGGGCAAGGGTGGCGGCGGCGCCAAGGCGATGGAGAGCCTCGACTACCGCATCTCGGGCAAGGTGAGCCTCTCCTCGGGCATGGTGCGCTCGATCCCGTTCGACGAGACCGGCACCTTCAACCTGAAGGGAACCGCGGCCGCGAGCACGACCCCGGAGTAGTGGTGCCAATGCGTCCCTGTGACACATCCCGGCCGGTACATCCATGTACCGGCGTTCGGGCCGAGCGAGTGCACGTTAAGTGCACTCGCCAGAGACACGGCCCTCACCCAGCGCGAACGCGGACCGTTTCGCCAATCGTATTCATGATGTAGCGCAGATGGTCGTAGTCGGGATGGCGCACGCGCATCCAGGCGTTCGCCATGTAGCCCGCTTCGATCGGCTGCGTCGGCGTGCCCGCCGGTGGCAGGTGCGCCGCGACGATGCAGTCGCCGTACTCGCGCGCAATGCGCTCGACTCCCTCGTAGCCGACGATGCGTCCGTCGCGATCGGGTCGGAGCGCGATCATGCCGCAGGCGTAGCGGCGTGACGGCGCCTGGCCGATGCGCCCGTGCACCAGCGCCATCGCCCACTCGCGGTACAGATCGAAATCGTTGCCGGCGCAATAGACATCCCACTGGCCGACTCCCGGCGGCCGGCAGCCAATCTCCGAGAACTTGAGTCCCTTCGGTCCGAAGAACCATTCCATGTGGGTGGCCGACGTGCCGATGCCGAGCGCCTGGATCACCTTGCGAGCCATCAACTTCGCTTCGTTGTAACCCGGCGCATCGATGCGATTCGTGGACACAATCTGCGGCGAGATCCAGCGCTCGCGCATGGCCTCGAGCACGTTCGGGTAGTAATGGCTGATGAACTCGTGCGCCACGTCGCCACGGATCGCGACGGTGTCGAGAAATCCCTCGTGGCCTTCGATGAACTCCTCCACCGCGATCGACTGGCCGCTATCCAGGCCGAACTCGCGAATGCCGCGCTCGAGCTCGTCCTCGTTGCCGATGCGGGTGGTGCCCGCGGCGCCCGCGCCGGCGCGCGGCTTGAATATGAGGGGGAAGCCCACCGCCGCGGCGAATGCGCGCACCGCCTGCGGGCTGTCGGCGCTGGTCGACTGCGCGCAGGGAATTCCGGCCTCGCGCAGCGCCTGCTTCATCGAAGGCTTGTCGCGGCAAAGCCAGGCGGTGCGCACGGACGTTCCCGGAATACCGCAGGCCTCGCGCACTTTCGCGGCCGGGAAGATGTGGGCCTCCACCGTGGCCTCGAGCCGGTCCACCCACACCCGCTTCTGCACCTTGCGCACGGCCTCGAGCAACGAGGACTCGTGTACCACCGAACGCACCTGCTCATAGTCCGCGAGCCAGCCCTTCACTTCGCCGTCGAGATACTCGTGCGGCCGCTCGCCGATGCCGATGACGCGCGCTCCCACCGCGTGCAGGCCGCGCACGAATTCGCGCTGGTTATAAGGAAACGCGGGCTCGATGAAGATGACGTTCATGCCGGCACCATCCGTTCGTACAGCTCGACGTAGAGCGCTCCCTGCTTCTCCCACGAAAAATCCTGCGCCATGCCGTTGCGCATGAGGCGCGTCCACACGGGGCGATCCGGGTAGAGATCGAGCGCCGCATTGATCGCCCAGGCAACGGCCAGCGGATTGTAATCGTTGAAGACGATGCCGGTGCCGGTACCCGTGTCGGGGTCGTAAATCTGCACCGAATCGGCGAGCCCGCCGGTGCGGCGCACGATCGGCACGGTGCCGTACCTGAGGCTGTACATCTGGTTGAGGCCGGAGGGCTCGTAGAGCGACGGCATGAGAAAGCAGTCGCTCGCCGCCTCGATGAAGTGCGCGAGCTCCTCGTGATAACCGCGGTGATACACGACCTGCGCCGGGAACGTGTGCTGCAGCCGCGCGAAGAATTCTTCGTAACGCGGCTCGCCGCTCCCGAGCGCGACGAGGCGCAGCGGGCGCTCGCGGAGCAGCCGCGGCAGCGGCTCGAACAGCAAATCGAAACCTTTCTGCACCGTCAGGCGGCTCACGATGCCGAGCAGCGGAATGCGCCGGCGCGCATCGTTGCGAAGCTTGAGCGTCTTGAGCAGGTGCTGCCGGGTTTTTTCCTTCCCCGACAGATCCCCGGCATTGAAGTGGTGCGGGATGAAACGGTCGGTCTCCGGGTTCCATTCCGCGTAGTCAACGCCGTTGAGAATCCCGATCACTCCCCCCGGCCGCATCCTGAGCGTCCCTTCCAGGCCCATGCCGTAGGCTTCGGTGGTGATCTCGCGCGCATAGGTCGGGCTCACGGTCGTGACCGCATCCGCATAGAGAATGCCGTGCTTCAGCGAATTGATGCGCCCGTGCTGCAGATCGTCCTGGTGCAGCAAGTGCGCGCTCGCTCCCAGCCCGAGATCGCTCGCCGCGGACGCTGCGAAGATGCCCTGGTAACCGACGTTGTGGATCGTGAGGACGGTGCGAGTAGCGGCGAACAGTCGATCCCAGGCATAGATCGAACGCAGGAAGAGCGGCGCGAACGCGGTGTGCCAGTCGTTACAATGAAAAATGTGCGGCGCGAACGCCATGCGCTGGCAGCTCTCGATGGCCGCGCGCGTGAGCAGCAGGAAGCGCAGATGCTCGTCGACTTCGCCGGTGTAGAGGTTGGCGCGCTCGTAGAGCGCCGGGCAGTGCACCAGGTAGATCATCAGCGATGAGCCGGGCAGGGCGGCCGTGAAGATGGAGTACTGGAAGCGGTGCGAGCCCAGGGCGAGCGGTACATCCTGCAGGAACTGCACGCGGTGCAGCTCGAGCGGGCGCGTGTCGATGCGCGAATAGAACGGCATGAACACGCGCACGTCGTGATTCTTCGAGTGCAGGTAACGGGGAAGTGCGCCGGAGACGTCGGCCAGTCCGCCGGTCTTGGCGAGCGGCGCCACTTCGGAGGCTACGAAGCAAATGCGCAGCGGCGCCGCCATCCAAGTGAGTCTACACTAGGGGCGGAGTCGCTCCCGCCATGAACGTCCTGCTGATCTCCCCGGGTTATCCCGCCGACATGCCGCACTTCGCGCGCGGGCTGGCGGAAGTGGGCGCGACCGCGCTCGGTGTCGGCGATCAACCGGTGGGTTCGTTGCCTGAGCTGGTGCGCAAATCACTGACGGCGTATCTGCACGTGCGCTCGTTGTGGGACGAGAAACAGGTGGCGCAGGAGTTGCGCACGTGGCTCAAGGGACGCGAGCTCGATCGCATCGAATGCTTGTGGGAGCCGGGCATGGTGCTCGCCGCGCAGTTGCGCGAGGCGCTCGGCGTGCCGGGTCTCGGTACGGCGCAGACGCTGCCCTTCCGCGACAAGGAGCGCATGAAGCAGGTGCTCGATGCCGCCGGCGTGCGCACGCCGCGTCACTTTCCCGCGACCAGCGTCGCGCAATGCTGGGAAGCGGCCGAGCGCATCGGCTTCCCGATCATTCTCAAGCCGATCGCCGGCGCGGGCTCGGCCGACACCTATCGCGTGAACGAACCCGACGAGCTGCGCGACGTGCTGCCACGCCTGCGTCACGTGCCGATGGTGAGCGTGGAGGAGTTCGTCGACGGCGAGGAATTCACCTTCGACACCATCACCATCAACGGTGACATCGTCTATTACAACATCGCCTGGTACCGGCCGCGGCCGCTGATCGCGCGCTCGAACGAATGGATCAGCCCGCAGGTGATCGCGCTACGCAACGTCGAGCAGGCCGACCTCGCGGGCGGCGTGCGCATGGGGCACGACGTGATTCGCGCGCTCGGCTTCCAGACGGGCTTCACGCACATGGAGTGGTATCGCAAAGCCAACGGCGAGGTCGTATTCGGTGAGATCGGTGGGCGACCGCCAGGCGCTCACCAGGTCGAGCAGATGAACTATGCCTGCGACTTCGACGTGTTCCGCGAATGGGCCAATGCTGTTACCCACGGACGCTTCGACACCCGCATCGAGCGCCGCTACAACGTGGCCACGATCTACAAGCGTGCGCAGGGCATCGGGCGGATTCGCGCCATCGAAGGCCTGGATGAGCTGCAGCGCGAGTACGGGCGGCATGTGGTGTGGAATACGCTGCTGCCGATAGGCACACCGCGGCGCAACTGGCGCCAGACGCTGGTCTCGGACGGCTTCATCATGCTGCGTCATCCCGAGCTCAGTGCGACGCTCGCAATGGCCGACGACGTCGGCACGCGCCTCAAGCTCTACGCGGGCTGAGTCCGTCCGCGCCGGCCGATCTTGCGGCGCGCGCGTGCCACCGACGACATGCGCCCGGTGTCGGCAGGGGCCGTGGGCTCCACCGCTTCGTCGCCGTGCAATTCGAGCAGCGACTCCATCAATCCCTCGTCCGCGCTCGAGCACACCCCGAGCACCGTCGCCTGCTCGCAGCCCTCGGCCGCCACGTACGCATGCCCCATGTTGGAGTCGATGTAGATCGACTCGCCGGCTTCGAGCACGATCGGATCGTAGAACTCGGTGTGAATCTCGATACGGCCTTCGAGCACGTAGATGTATTCCTCGCCCGAGTGGTGCACGAGCTCGCCGAATTCGCCGACGCTCTTGGCGCGAATGCGCGTGAGCACGGGGATCATGCGTTTGCGGCGCAGCTCCGCGCACAGGTAGTAGTAGTCGTAGTTGCGCGTGTTGACGCGCACCGCGCGGTCGATCCGCCCGATGCTGCGGCGCGCTGTCACGGCGGGCTCCGGCCCTTCGCCCGGCTCGGCAAAGAGCTCCGACATGCGGATCTTGAGCCGTTCGCTCAGCTGCTGGAGCTTGTCGTAAGTAAGCGTGAGGCGGTCGTGCTCGACCTTGGCAAGCGTCGACAGCGGAATCCCGGTGCGCTTGCTCATCTCCTTGAGCGTCCACTCGTTGCGCTGGCGCAGGCCGCGCAGCAGGCGGCCGAGAGTCGGCTTGGAGTTTTTCATTCGGGGCATTCTAGTGCGCAATAAGGTCGCGCGATTGACGATTCTCCAATTGGGATTATTATAGCCCGATTGGGACAATAAGTGGCCTGGTCCGCGCGGGCTCGTGTTGGGGGTCGAAATGCGTTCTCTCCGTGTCGTGCTGCTGTCCGCAGCGGTCTCTTTCACTGCGTCCGCTTTCGCACAGGGCCCGGAACCGGCCGTGCCACCGAAAGCCGCTGACGCGGCTGCGACGCAGCCCGTTCCTGAATCGCAGTCTGCCGGTGCGCCGCAGCTGACGCGCACGGACGTCGAGGCCTGGCTCGATGGCTTCATGCCTTTCACCCTGCGCAGCACCGACATCCCGGGCGCGGTGGTGGTCGTCGTCAAGGATGGCGCGATCCTGGTGCAGAAGGGGTACGGCTTCTCCGATATTGAGAAGCGCACGCCCGTCGACCCGGAACAGACGCTGTTCCGACCGGGCTCGGTGTCGAAGCTCTTTACGTGGACCGCGGTCATGCAGCAGGTCGAGCAAGGCAAGCTCGATCTCGACGCCGACGTCAATCAGTACCTCGATTTCAAGATCCCGGATCTCGACGGCAAGCCGATCACGTTGCGCAACATCATGACGCACACGCCGGGCTTCGAAGAGCAGTACAAGGGGCTCATTCTGACCGATCCGAACGTGAAAGACCTCGGCGAGTATGTCAAGGACTCGCTCCCGCCGCGCATGTTCGCGCCTGGTACGACACCCGCTTACTCGAACTACGCCACCGCGCTCGCGGGCTACATCGTCGCGCGCACGTCTGGCATGTCTTTCGACGACTACCTCGACAAGTTCGTGTTCGCGCCGCTCGACATGACGAACTCGAGCTTCCGGCAGCCGCTCCCGGAGGCGCTGCTCGCCAAGATGTCGCTCGGCTACCCGCGCGGCTCCGAACCCGCGGAAGCCTATGAAATGATCACGCCCGCACCGGCGGGAAGCCTCGCGTCGTCCGGCGCGGACATGGCGCACTTCATGATCGCGCACCTGCAGAACGGCCGTTACGGCGATAACCGGATACTGAAGGATGAAACCGCGCGGATGATGCACGACAGCGCGCTCACCATATTCCCGCGCGTGCATCGCATGATGCTCGGCTTCTACGAGACCAACTACAACGGTCACCGTGTCATCAGTCACGGCGGCGACACGCAGTGGTTTCACAGCGACCTGAATCTCTTCATCGACGATGGCGTCGGTCTTTACATCTCGATGAATAGCCCCGGCAAGGAAGGCGCCTCCAGCAAGGTGCGCGGCGCGCTCTTCGAAGAATTCGCCGATCGCTATTTCCCGGCGGAGGTGCCCGCGGGCGAGATCGACGCGCAAATCGCGGCCGAGCACGCGCGGATGATCGCCGGCCCCTACAGCATTTCGCGCCGCATGGAGACCAACTTCTTCAGTCTCCTGAACCTGATCGGCCAGTACAAGGTGACTGTCAACGAGGACGGCACCATTACCGCACCGCTCTGGACGAATGCCGCGGGCGTTCCAATCAAGTGGCGCGAGGTCGAGCCCTTCCTGTGGCGCGAAGTTGGCGGCAAGCAGCTCTTGTCGGCACTGGTCGAGGACGGACGAGTGACTCGTTTCACCTTCGAGCCGCTCTCCGCAATCATGATTTTCGAGCCCACACCAGCGTACAAGTCGGGGACGTGGCTGCTACCGGTAGTCGCGGCTGGCCTGATCGCCCTGGTGCTTACCACGCTCGCCTGGCCGGTCGCCGCACTCACGCGCCGGCACTATCGCGCCGCCTATCCGCTGGTCGGGGAGGATGCCCGTGCGCACCGCTGGCTCCGTTATGCGGCGCTGGCAGCCGTCGTGCTCACGGTCGCCTGGCTGCTCACCATCGTCATGGCGCTCGAGAAGTTCACGCTTCTCAACGGCTCCTATGACTGGTGGTTCTGGGTGCTGCAGTTGCTCTCACCCATCGTCTACATCGGCGCAGCGGCGCTCGGCGTGTGGAATGCGTGGGTGGTGGTGCGCAGTTCGCGCAAGTGGTACGCGAAGCTGTGGGCGGTGCTCCTCGCAGTCGCGTTCGTCACGCTGCTCTGGGTCGCGATCGTCTACAACCTGATCGCATTCAGCCTGCAATACTGAAGTGTCAGCAGTCAGACACGCCGCGCGCCTCGAAATGCGCACGACCCTCGAGGCGCTGCCACTGCGCGCACCGTTCCGCATCGCGGGCTTCACCTTCACCGAGATTCCGGTACTGGTGGTGGAGCTCATCGAGGATGGGCGGCGCGGTCGCGGCGAAGCGGCGGGCGTGTATTACCTCGACGATCATCCGGCGGGCATGGCGCCCGCGCTCGAAGCGCACCGACGGACCATCGAGGCGGGCCTTACGCGCGACGAACTGCGCGAGCTCCTGCCCATTGGCGGGGCGCGCAATGCGCTCGATTGCGCGCTGTGGGACCTCGAAGCGAAGCGTGCGGGCGTGCCCGCCTGGAAGCTCGCGGGGTTCGACCATGCGATACCGCTCACCACCACCTTCACGCTGGGCGCCGACGATCCGGCAACGATGGTAGAAAACGCCCGCGCCAATCGCGACGCGCTCGCCCTCAAGCTCAAGCTGAGCGGCGAGCTCGAGCTCGACATCGAGCGCGTGCGCCAGGTGCGTGCCGCCCGGCCCGATGTGTGGCTCGCGGTCGATGCCAACCAGGCGTTCACCGTCGATTCGTTGAGTCGGCTGCTGCCGGTGCTGGTCGATGCCCGCGTGCTACTGATCGAGCAGCCGCTGGCGCGCGGACGGGAAGCGGAGCTCGATAACTTCCGGAGCCCGATTCCGCTCGCCGCGGACGAGAGCGTGCAGGGGCTCGCGGACATCGAGAATCTCCTTGGCCGCTTCGACGTCGTGAACATCAAGCTCGACAAGTGCGGCGGGCTCACCGAGGCCCTGATGATGGTCGAGGCCGTGCGGCGCTACGGACTGCAGGTCATGGTCGGCAACATGGTCGGCTCGAGCCTGGCGATGGCACCGGCGTTCGTCGTCGGCCAGCTCTGCGACATCATCGATCTCGACGGCCCGACGTTCCTGGTCGCCGACCGCGAACCTGCCGTGATCTATCGCGACGGCACTATCTGGTGCCCGCAGGAAATCTGGGGCTGACAGACAGGCGACTGGCGCACAGGCCGCGCTTGGTTGATAATTCTCTATACAGGATCAACATGTCCTTAGCGGGCAAGAAAAGCCGGGGCAGACAAATGCAGGGGGAACGCGCCGCTAGCGCCAGCCGACGGCGGTTTTGCAAGACCACGGCAGCCGCCGCGGTGGCAGCGCCCTTCGTCAACCTGGGCAGCTACCAGGTCTTCGCCGCGACTCCCACGAAATACTCCAGGCGCGCACTCAAGGTCATCGAGCGCACGCTGGTGATCGACATGCTCGGCGTGCTCAAGCTCGACTTCGAGCCGGCAGCCTTCGCGTCGCCGGCGAGCGAGGAGGCCATCGCGCAGTTCCGCTCGAGCGGCATCACCGCTTTCCACAATTCCATCGGTACCGGCGGCCCGCTCGCGCAGGCGGAGACGCTCGAGTTCCTCGCGGCGTGGCAGGGCTACGTCGGGCGCAACTCGCAACTCTTTACGCTCGTCGGAACCGTTGCGGATCTTGAGCGTGCCAAGGCGGAGCGGCGCGTCGCGGTGATCATGGGGATCCAGAATTCCGAGCACTTCCAGGAGCCCAAGGACGTCAAGCGCTTCTACCAGCTCGGCCAGCGCTGCTCGCAGCTCACCTACAACTCGCAGAACTATCTCGGCACCGGGGGCACCGATCGCGTCGACGGCGGCGTCACGGATTTCGGCGTCGAGATCATCAAGGCGATGAACGAAGTCGGCATGTTGATCGACGTCTCGCATTGCGGGGATCGCACCACGCTCGACGCCATCGAGCTCTCGACCAAGCCGATCGCCATCACGCACTCCAACTGCCGCGCGCTCAACAACCACCCGCGCCTCAAGACCGACGAGGCGATCAGCAAGCTCGCGGCGCGCGGCGGCGTGATGGGCATCACCGGTGTGCGCAATTTCGTGCGCGACCGTGAGCCGACCACGGTCGAGCACGTCGTCGATCACATCGACCACGTGGTGAAACTCGCCGGCATCGAGCACGTCGGCATCGGCACCGATTCCGATCTCAACGGCTACGACGACATGCCGGAAGAGCAGCGCAAGAAGCTCATGGCGATGTACAAGTCGAGCTATGCGTTCCGCGACAAGCTCGACACCGACGGTTTCGATCATCCGCAGAAGATTTTCGACCTGACCGAGGCGCTCATCCGCCGCGGTTATTCCGACGACAACATTTCGGCGGTGCTCGGCGGCAATTTCCGGCGCCTGCTGGGCGCCACCTGGACGTGAACGGATCAAATTGGGGGATCTCGATATGAGCAGTCTGAAGCAATTGGCGCGCCGCGTGGCGCTGGCTTATTCGATCGGTGCGCTGCTCACGGGCGCGGCCCTCGGCGCAGAAGGAGACGATGGCGTCATGGGCGAGGTCGTCGTCACGGCGCAGAAACGCGCCGAGGCGCTCGATGAAATCCCGATGTCGATCTCGGTCATCAGCGGGGATACGCTGGAGCGCCAGCGGGCCGACAATTTCCAGGACTTCATGGCCCTGGTCCCCGGCTTCAGCGTCAACAGCAATACGCGCGGCGTCTCGCGCATTACGCTGCGCGGCATCAACACGGGCGGCGTCGCCTCCACCATCGGTGTTTACGTCGACGAGGTGCCGTTCGGCTCGAGCACCGGACTGGCCAATGCCGCGATCCTCTCGGGCGACTTCGACACCTTCGACATGAACCGCATCGAGGTCCTGCGCGGACCCCAGGGCACGCTCTACGGCGCGAGCTCACTCGGCGGCACGATCAAGTACGTCGCCAATCAGCCGTCGACGGAGCGCTTCGAAGGGCGCGTGCAGGGAACCATGGAAGAGGTCGAAGGTGGCGGCATGGGGTATACGGGGACCGGCGTGCTGAACATTCCGGCGGGCGATACATTCGCAATCCGCGCCAGCGGTTTCTACCGTTCCGACGGGGGCTACATCAAGTCGGTCGGCAACAACCCGATCCCGACAATCCAGGATCCGACAGTCTTCATCGAGAGCACGCGGGTGGAGGAGGAACTCAACGAGGTCGAGACCTACGGCGGGCGGGTCTCGGCGTTATTTGCACCCTCGGACAGTTTCTCGCTGAACCTCACCGTCCTGTTCCAGGACATCAACAGCGACAACGCGAACCGGTTCGAGGCCGACCCGGAGACGCTCGACGCCTTGTACGGCGGCTCCGTAGTCTCCCGCTACCACCCCGAATGGACGGACATCGAGTACCGGGTTTACAGCGCCACGCTCAACTGGGACATGGGACCCGTCACGTTGCAGTCGGTGACGAGTTACAGCGAGGGCACGGAAACCTTCGAGCGCGACGTGGCCTTGGTGCCTGCTCTTGGAGCGCCGACTGCTCAGCTCGCGACTCTCGTGTTCAGCACGCCGGGCACCACGGATACACTCCTGTCCGGAATCCTCGAGCAGGTGACCAGCACCGAGAAGTTCACCCAGGAGCTTCGCCTCCTGTCGCCCGAGAACGATTCGTTCGAGTGGCTGGTCGGCGCCTATTACACGGACGAAGAATCCGGCCTCGATCCGCAGAACCTCTTCGCGGTTGTGCCGGGCACCGAAGATCATGCGCCGGGTATTCCGCCCCTCGCCGAGATCCGCCTGCTATCCACCTACGAGGAGCTCGCGCTGTTTGCGAATGCAACCTGGCACATGAGCCCGAAGTTCGACCTTTCCTTCGGCGGACGCTGGAGTGAGAACGACCAGGATGCCTCCCAGGTGCTCTCGCTCTTCGTGCTGCCCGCTCCCGTCAATTTCGACAAGGTGAGTTCGTCCGAGAGCCCGTTCACCTACTCGGTGTCGCCGCGCTACGAGCTCACGGACACGACGTCGGTTTACGCGCGCGTCGCGACCGGCTTCCGCCCGGGCGGCCCGAACGTGCTGCCACCGGGCGCACCGGCGGGCACGCCGGCGTCTTATGACGCGGACGAGCTCACGAACTACGAGCTCGGCATCAAGACGGCCAATGCAGACGGCACGTTCGCGTTCGACGTCGCGGCCTTCTTCCTCGACTGGGAAGACGTCCAGCTGTTCGCGGTGGTCAACGGCGTTGGCGTCAATGCGAACGGCGGGACCGCCGAGAGCCAGGGCGTCGAATTCACGGCGACGGCCAGCCCGGGCTCGGGCCTGACGCTGAGGTTCAGTGGCGCCTACACCGACGCCGAGCTCACTCAGGACACGGATCCCATCGTGGGCGGGCTCGACGGCGACCCGCTGCCGTTCGTGCCGGAATGGAGCCTCGCGCTCGACGGTGACTACGAATGGGCCGCCTTTGGCGATGGGACTGCCTACGTCGGTGGGCAGGTCGCGTACGTCGGCGAGCGTACGGCGGACTTCGGAAATCGCGACGCCGCCGGGGAGATTCGCGAAGCCGATACATACACGACGGTCGATCTGCGGGCCGGGATAGTCCGCGATCGTTGGTCCATCGAGCTCTACGGAAAGAACATCACGGACGAGGAAGGTATCACCGACATCGAGGCGCCGGGGAATTTCCCGAATGGCGCAGTCGGGATCAGCACGATCCGGCCACGGACGATCGGCCTGGCGTTGGGCGCGCGTTTCTGACGGCGCGGCAGTAGTAGAGCAAGTGTCGGTAGTGCATAACGCGGCCGCCACGGGCGACGCGTCGGGCCCACTCGTGACCCGGCTGCCGTCGCCCTATCTGCTGTTCCTGGGCGACGTCACCGATCCAACGTATGCCAAGACGGCGTTCGGGCTGCGCGACTGGGCGCGCGAGCGCTGCATCGGCGAGCTGTCCTGCGGCGGCGGCACGGTCACGACGGGGTTGCCCCGACTCACGCCGGCGGAGGCTCGTGCACGCGGTGCACGCGCGCTCGTGATCGGCATTGCCAACGAAGGCGGACGGATTGTCGAGAGCTGGATTCCGTCGCTGGTGAGCGCGCTCGAGGCGGGTCTCGACATCGTGAGCGGCATGCACGCACGGCTCGAGGACACGCCGGGACTCAAGAGCGTCGCCGAGCGTCATGGTCGGCGTCTCATCAACGTCCGCACGCCACCGCGCGGCATTCCAATTGGCACCGGGGCGAAGCGCTCAGGCAAGCGATTGCTCACGGTCGGCACCGATTGCGCGCTCGGCAAGAAGTACACGGCGCTCGCACTCACTCGCGCTTTTCGCGCGCGCGGCATCGATGTAGATTTCCGCGCGACCGGTCAGACCGGAATCATGATCGCAGGGACGGGCATGCCAATGGACGCGGTCGTTGCGGACTTTGAGGCGGGTGCCGCGGAGCTCTTGAGCCCCGAGGCTGCGCCCGATCACTGGGACGTGATCGAGGGTCAGGGGTCGCTGTTTCACCCGGCCTACGCCGGCGTGACGCTTGCCCTGGTGCATGGCTCGCAGCCGGACGTCCTGATCCTGTGCCACGATCCGACCCGGCCGCACATCCACGGCTTCCCGGATTTTCCCATCCCGGATCTGCCGACGGCCGCGACGCGTTATCTCGAAGCGGCGCGCCTGACGAATCCAGGCGCGCGCCTCGGCGGCGTGAGCCTGAACACCTCGATGCTCGATGAGTCGCAACGTGACCGCGTGATCGCGGAAACAGCCGACCGCCTCGGCGTGCCCTGCTTCGACCCGCTGCAGACTCCACTGAAAGCTGCACTCGATTTCTTCCTGCCGCGATGAAGCACGAACTGTCGATCCAGACGCGGGTCTGGCCGTTGCACGAGCCGTTCGTCATTGCGCGC
>DATIEU010000309.1:0-2831 GCA_035455565.1 Steroidobacteraceae bacterium
CACCCGCTCCCAACCGTCCGCGCCGCCGTGCGCCTGTTGCTGGCGCTGCTCCTGCTCGCGCTGCTCGGGCTGAGCGGTGCAGCGCGCGCGGCGCCGGTCAGCCGGGTCGATTCGATCGGCATCACGGTCGGCGACATGGAGCGCGCGCTCGCCTTCTACACGGGCGTGCTGCCGTTCGAGGTGATCTCCGAGACCGAGGTCCACGGCGACGCCTACGAGCGCCTGTTCGGCGTGTTCGGCATGCGCGCGCGCATCGTGCGCCTGCGCCTGGGCGACGAGGAGATCGAGCTGATTGACTACCTCGCGCCGGAGGGCCGGCCGGTGCCGCCGGACAGCCGCAGCAACGACGAGTGGTTCCAGCACGTCGCGATGATCGTGAGCGACATGGATGCGGCGTATGCGAGGCTGCGCCAGCACAACGTGCAGCACGCCTCGACCGGCCCGCAGCGGTTGCCGGACTGGAACCCGAATGCCGGCGGGATCGAGGCGTTCTATTTCAAGAACCCCGACGGCAACCATCTGGAGATCCTGGAGTTTCCGCCGGACAAGGGCGACCGGAGGTGGCACGAGCCCACGGACGCGCTGTTCCTCGGCATCGATCACACGGCGATCGTGGTGCGCGACACAGACGCGAGCGTCGGCTTCTTCGAGGACGCGCTCGGCCTGCAGGTGCGCGGCACGTCCGAGAACTACGGGCCCGAGCAGGAGCGCCTCAACAACGTGTTCGGCGCGCGGCTGCTGATCACGTCGCTCGGCGCGCCGGCCGGCCCGGCGGTCGAGTTCCTCGACTATGTCGCGCCCGCGACCGGCCGTCCGATGCCGATCGACACCCGGGCGAACGATCTATGGCACTGGCAGATCCGCATGGAAACGGCAGACCTCCAGGAGCTCGAGAAAACCCTGCGCGCCGCCGGCGCCGCCTTCGTCTCGCCGGGGATCGTGGAGATGCCGGATGACGCGCTGGCGCTCGGGCGTGCGCTGATGGTGCGCGACCCGGTCGGCCATGCCGTACTGCTAATGGAGCGGCCGCACTGAGCGGGCCTCCGCGCGGCGACGCGGTCCCAATTCAGCCACGCCGATGGCGGCCTCGCATGGAACAACCTCCTCCTTTGGCGCAATCCACGAAGTTCAACTTCGCTCGGACGAGCCTCTTCGTGAGGCTCGCAGATTGTGCCCTGAGGGTGAGTTTCATTACTAACCTTGGCCGCGGCCGATTATATTACCCATGCTCACGGCGAGGTCGTGTTTGCATGACGCCCTCCTCTTCTGCCGCGCCCGCGGGAACGCAATGCCAGACGTTTGGAGTGGTTGGATGACCTCTAAGCCGCTTGCGGCAGCTCTTGAGGAAGCCTTCGAGCGTTGCCGCAACTTGGATGCTTCGCTGAACGAGCGGCTCCAGGCGCTTGCTGACTCGGTACGGACGCTGAATCCATCGTTCGCCGAGGCGGTGGACCGACTGGTCAGCAGATTGCAGCAGAGCGGCGCTGGCGCGTCGGCGCCGCGCCCCGGGGATAGGATGCCGCCGTTCGTCCTGCCCGACGAGACAGGTCGCCTGGTCAGCCTCGAGCAGTTGCTGCGCAAGGGGCCCGCGGCCGTCGTGTTCCACCGCGGGCATTGGTGCCCTTACTGCCGGATCAGCGCCGATGCCCTGGTGCGGGCTCAACAGGAAATCCAGGGCGAGGGCGGCCAGATTGTCGCGATCATGCCCGACCGAGAAGAATTCGCGACGGAGCTCAAATCGGAGACCAATGCGCCATTCCCGATCCTCACGGACGTGGACAACGGCTACGCGCTCTCCCTCAATCTTGCGATCTGGGTCGGTGCGGAGTTGGAGCGAATGATCGCAGAAGCCGGTTGGGACCTTCCGACCTACCAGGGCAACGCTGCCTGGATGCTCCCAATTCCTGCGACCTTCGTGGTCGGCACGGATGGCAAGGTGAAGGCGCGCTTCGTCGATCCCGACTACCGCAAGCGCATGGCGATCGAGGACATGCTCGAAGCGCTCAGGGGCAAGTGCTAGTGGGCGTAGCGCGACCAGTCGGCGGCGCGCAGCAGGTTCAGCAGCATCGTGGCGACCGGTGAGCGCTGCCGACCCGCGACGCCGTAGACGGCAACCGTCCTCGTGAGGTCGAGCCCTTCGAGGTGTACCGAGCGCAGTCGCTCGGACCGCGTGGCGCTTGCCGGAACGATCGCGATCCCGAGGCCCGCCTCGACCAACGTGATCAGGTCGTGATCCGTGGTGACCTGATGGGCGCCGCCCGTTCTGATGCTGTGCCGGCTCAGGCGAAGCGAGAGCTCCTCGGCCATCTCGCACTCAGCCTGGACCAGCAGGCGCTCGTCCATGAGTTGGTCGAACTCCACCAAGTTGCGTCCCGCGAGCCTGTGCCCGCGATGCACGATCAGCTCGAAAGGTTCGGTGAACAGTGGCCAAGTATCGAGACGCTCCCAAACCTCGCCGAGCGGACCCGCGAGCGCAAACTCCGCCTCGCCACTCTTCAAAAGCTCGGCTACCTCCGATCCAGAGCCCCGGTGAAGTCTCAGCTGAGCGCTGGAGCAGACTCGAAACAGCTCGCCGAGCGGCGCCGTCAGCAGCGTCGAGTCGACGGTGCGCGAAATGGCGATTGCGAGCGATGTGGTCTCGCCACTGTTGATCGAGCGGGCGAGGGACTTGGCCGACAGGGCGCTCTCGTAGCATTGCTGCAGCAGCGGTAGCATGCGCCGGCCCAGCTCCGTGAGATGCGTGAGCGAGCGCTCGCGCCTCAGCAGCTCACCCCCGAGCTCCTCCTCCAGCATATGGACGGCTCGGGTCAGGGCGGGCTGAGTGACATGGC
>DATIEU010000310.1:0-6631 GCA_035455565.1 Steroidobacteraceae bacterium
GCGATCGAGGTGAGCCAGAACGCCACCGGCAGCGCCACGCTTTCGTGGGCCGCTCCCACGCAATACACCGATGGCACGCCGCTCACCACCCTGGCGGGTTATCGCATCGAATACGGCCGGGAAGTGGACGATCCCGATCAGTTTCTGCTGATCGACAATCCATCGGCCAACACCGTGGTAATCGATCGGCTGTCCACCGGCACGTGGCACTTCACGGTGGTCGCTTATGACGCCCGGAGCCTCGAGAGCGAGCCCTCCGCGCTCGCCTCGCAGACGATCAGCTGAGCGCAGAGGCCGGCGACATGAGGATCAGCCCGCGTTTTCTGCAGTGTGCGCTCGCTTGCTGGGCACTGTGCTCGGCGTTCGCGGCGCAGGCGGTTTCGGTCATCCCAGGCGTGAGCGGCTTCGGTCTCGACACGCCTGCCGGTCGCGGCGGCACCGTTTACCGCGTGACCAGACTCCAGGACAGTGGCGCGGGATCGCTGCGTGCCTGCGTGGACGCCGAGGGGCCGCGGGTGTGCGTGTTCGAGGTCTCCGGCACGATTCGTCTGTCGGATGAGCTCATCATCCGCAATGACTACCTCACCATCGCGGGGCAGACCGCACCTTCGCCCGGCATCCTGCTGCGCGGCGCCGGCTTGCGCATCCTCGCCTCGAACGTCCTGGTGCAGCACATCCGTGTGCGTGCCGGCGACGACGCGGCCGGGCCGGCCTTCATCAACCGCGACTCGCTCAAGGTCGAAGGCAACGTTGAGAACCCGGTGCAGAACGTCGTGATCGATCACTGTTCCTTTGCGTGGTCCACCGACGAGGTGGCGAGCGCCTGGCAGCATTGGGACAACGTCACCTTCGTCAACAACATCTTTGCCGAGCCGTTGCACTACTCGCTGCATCCGGAAGCCGGCACGCCCAGCAACGGCGACGGTCACGGTTACGGTGTGCTGTTCGGACCGCATGACGGCCGCGCGGCACTGATCGGCAATCTCATGGCGCATGAGGCTGCCCGCAATCCGATGTCGTACGCCTCGCGTGTCGTGGTGGTCAACAACGTCGTTTACAACCGTGGCAACGCGGATATCGAGCTGCTGAGCGAAGGCGGGATGCGCACGTTCACTTCGATCGTGGGCAACGTATTCATTCGCGGGCCGAGCTACCGGCTGGGCCACAAACCGATCCTGGTGTTCGCTCGCGGCGAGTACGCGCTACCGACGGGAAGCCGCCTCTACGTGCGCGACAATGTCGCGACCGATGCGGGTTCCGACCCCTGGTCGCTGGTCGAGCTCGATGGCACGCAGTTGACGCGCGCGGAGCTGGAAGCGTCGTCGGCGCCGGCGTGGCCAACCGGACTGGTCGCGATGCGTACCGCGAATCGGGCCGTCCTCGATCACGTGCTTGCGAAAGCGGGCGCGCGGCCGATGGATCGTGATTCGACCGATGAACGCATCGTGGCGAGTGTGCGTGACCATAGCGGCCAGATCATCAATTGCGTGGACGCCGACGGTTCCTCCCGCTGTCGCAAGAATGCGGGCGGCTGGCCGGCGCTGGCGGTTCGTACGCGGCCTCTGCGGCTCCCTGCCAATCAGCGTGCGCTGACATCTTCGGGTTACACGAACCTCGAAATCTGGTTGCATTCGCTCAGCGCGGATCTGCAGGGTGATGTTGCAACCAGCCCACGCCCGCCGTCCGATATCCGCGTGCGCTGAACAGGCTCTTGTAACTTCTACCTAACCGCTTTGTAACTGCTTTGGCACCACTGTCGCCAAGCAGCGCCGGTTCTCGCACCCCTTTTCAGCAACCGCCTACTCGTAGCATTCTGCGCATGCCGCGCGGAGTTAGTTGGTGCTGGTACGCATCTTGCTATCCACCGAGTGGAGTCGACACCGCGTGCCAGAGACCTGCACGCCGGGTCTCGAAAGCAGGAGGCAACGCTATGGATCCCGGCGCGGGCGGCTACCACGTCAGCCACTCGATCGTTTTCAGGCAACACCAGTCGGTGACGCCCGTCATCCTGTGGTTGCAGAACGCGGTGCCGCCGCTGGTCGCGGGCGCCACGCTCTTTCCGCTGGCCCGATTCTTCAACGTCGAATACGACAACGCGTTCCTGGTGCTGAGCATACTGGTCACGGCGCTTGCAGTGGTGCTGCTGCCGACGCGCAACGTGACGCTGCAGCTGCTCGCCGGGCGCCTGCCGCTGGTAGTGGGCATCATTACGCGCTGGGCGATCCTGCTCGCGGTCCTGCTCGCGCTCGCCTACGTCACCAAGATCTCGGCCGAGTTTTCGCGGCGCGTGGTGGTCACGTGGGCGCTGTTCACGCCGATGCTACTGGTGGGCGTGACACTCGCTCTGCAGGCGCTCGCGCGGCGCATGCTCGCCGAGCCCGCCTACGCGCGGCGCGCGATCTTCGTCGGCTGCAATGAGACCAGCGTATGCCTCGCATCACGTCTCACGCGCCACTCGGAGCTCGGCATCGCGGTGACGGGATTCTTCGACGATCGCAACTGCGAGCGCCTCGGCACCGACAAGCTGCGCGTGCTCGGCCGCTTCGCGGACGTCGTCGAATACGTCCAGGCCCGCGGCATCGACATCATCTTCGTCGCCATGCCGTTGCGGCACGACACACGCGTGCGCCGGCTGCTCGACGATCTGGGCGACACCACCGCGTCGATCTACTACGTCCCCGACGTCCTGACATTCGACCTGATCCAGGCGCGCACCAGCGAAATACTCGGCGTGCCGGTGGTCGCAATGTGCGAAACGCCGTTCTACGGCTATCGCGGCGTGGTCAAGCGCCTGATGGACGTCTGCATCGCGGGCGCGCTGCTCATCCTCACGGCGCCGCTGCTGATCGCGATCGCCATCGCGATCAGGAGCACCACGCCCGGCTCGGTGATCTTCAAGCAGCGCCGCTACGGACTCGATGGCCGCGAGTTCACGGTCTACAAGTTCCGCACCATGACCGTGTCCGAGAACGGCACGCACTTCCGCCAGGCGACGCGCAACGACCGCCGCGTTACGCCGCTCGGGCGCATCCTCAGGCGCTACTCGCTCGATGAGCTGCCGCAGCTGATCAACGTTCTGCAGGGCCGGATGAGCCTAGTCGGCCCGCGCCCGCACGCCGTGGCGCAGAACGAGGAATGCCGCAAGCAGATCAAGCGTTACATGGTCCGCCACAAGGTGCTGCCCGGGATCACTGGTCTCGCGCAGGTGAGCGGTTGCCGCGGCGAAACCGCCGTGCTCAAGGAAATGGAGGCGCGCGTGGGTCTCGACCTCGAATACTTGCGCAACTGGTCGCCGCTACTCGACCTGCAGATCCTGCTGCTGACCGCCTACGAGGTCATCCGCAGCGACAAGGCGTACTGAGGATGCGGATGCCGGCAGCCGCAGTTGACTATCCGGGGTCAGGAACAGTCGCGGGGCTGGCACGACGTGCCGGCATCATCGCGCTGGCGCGCTTTGCCAACCAGGCGCTGGTCATCGTCAGCCCGATCATCCTCGTCCGGCTGCTGAGCGTCGCGGAATTCGGCCACTACCGCGAGTTCCTCCTGTACGTCGGCCTGCTCACCTCGATTGCGGCCTTCGGCATCAATTCGAGCCTGCTGTACTTCGTGCCCACGTACCGCGAGAGCGCCTGGCGTTACGTGCGGCAGGCTGTGACGCTGACGGCGCTCAACAGCATCGTGGGCGGCGCCATTCTCATCGCGTTGAACGCCCTTCTCGATGGCGCGCTCGTCGGCGATCTCGCTATCGAGGTGGCGCTCTACGTGGTGCTGTTCACCAACGTCGACTTCTGGGAATACCTGTGGCTCGCGAAGCGCCGCCCCGGCGCCTGGTTCGCGTATACCAGCGGCCGCCTGGTGGCGCGCATGACGGTGGTGATCACAGCCGCGGCACTCTCGGGCGATGTCGGCATCATCATCTGGTCGCTGATCGCGCTCGAGGCGACGCGGCTCGCCGTATCGATTTTCGGCTGGCGCCGGCGCGTGTCCGGGTCCGAGAAATCGACGCCCGAGAGCTGGCGCGAGCAGTTGCGCTACTGCCTCCCGGTGGGCGCGTCGAGCATCCTGGTCACGCTCAACAAGTCGCTCGGCGGCCTCTTCATCACCAAGCTCATGGGGCCGGTGGCGCTGGCGCACTACGCCATCGGCACCTACGTGCAGCCGGTGATCGGCATCCTGCGCAATTCGCTCTCTGACGTGCTGCTACCGGAAATGGCAGCCCGCCAGGTCCTGAAGGAGCGCGACCCGCTCGCGCTCTGGCGCCGCACGACCGTGGTGTCAGCGATCCTGCTCCTGCCCGCAGGCCTGGTGCTCGCGACCTTCGCCGAGCCACTGGTCGTGACGGTGTTCTCGGATCAGTACCGCGCGTCGGTGCCGGTGTTTCAGCTCTACCTGCTGGTCCTGATCCGCGAGTGCTTCGACTTCGGTGTGCCGCTGCGCGTGCTGAATCGCACCAGTCCCATCATGCACAGCAACCTGCTGGCCATGCTGCTCAATGCGGCGTTGCTGGTTGCATTCCTGCCAGCCCTGGGACTCGTGGGCGCTGTCGGAGCCTTCGTCGCGGCACGCTTCATCGAGGGCCTGTACCTCGGCTGGCGCACGCTGCGCCTCTATGGCATCGGGGTGCGCGAGCTCGCCAGCTGGGGCGACCTGGCGCGAGTGGTGGCGGCGCTGGTGCCGGCGGCGGCCGTGTTGCTCATTCCCGATTGGATCGGGGTACTCGGGCTCTTCGGCATCCCGCTGGCGGCGGCTGCGTTCCTGGTGACATTCCTCGCAGCACTGCTCCTCCTGCGCCTGCCGGAAGCGGTGCGCGCCGCGCGTCGCTTCCGCGGCCCACTGGGTGCGGAGACGTAAGCCGTGCGCTATCTGCTCGCCGGCCTGCTGTTATTCCTCACCGCCGCGGAAGTGTTTTCGTGGGACGTGAGCATGGGGCCAGGGCTCAGCGTCAAGAACGCGGTTCTCTACCTGATCGCAATATTCCTGTTGTTCCGCATGGCCGTGTCGCGCGGCGAGCGCCTGGATGCCGGCCCGGTCCACGTGTTCTTCGTGATTCTCATCTCCTACGCGATAGTTACCTGGCTCATTGCGGGGTTGATCATCGAGTATCCCGGCTACGACCTGATCGCGAGCGGCATCCGCCTCAAGAGCGACCTCATCGATCACTTCATCTTCTTCCTGGTCTTCTACTATGGTGTGACGTCCCGGCGCGACACGCTGACCGTGCTCAAGGGATTGTTGCTCGCGGCGGTGTTCGCCAACGTCATGACCGTCGCCGACGTGTTGGGCTACATCAACCTGGGCTTCGAGGAGCGCGAATCTGGTCGCAGCGAAGGCGCGCTGGGCGAAGCCAACCAGTACGCGGCGTTCATCGTCCTGTTCCTGCCGGGAATGATCGCGGCCCTGCTACGGGCACACGGCATCTGGCGTCTCGTATGGCTGGGGGCCGTATTCGCCTCAGCCGTGGCGCTTCTCATGACAGTGTCGCGTGGCGGCTTCGTCGGCCTCCTGGTCGCAGCAGTGGGCGGGGCGTGGCTCTTCCGGCACCGGCTGTCGCTCGGCAAGGTCGCGGCATGGCTCGTGGCCGCCGTGATCGTAATCGCGTTATCGCTCAGCTTGTCGCAGTACACGGCGCTCATCGAGGAGCGCCTGTTCACCCAGACCGGTGCGATCGATATCGGCGACGCCTCCTCCGGCCGCGCCGACATCTGGACCGCCTTGTTCGAACGCATGATGGCGACACCCGTAACGTTCCTCACGGGCTTCGGCTGGGACGTCTACTGGACGATGCCGTTCCGCTACTCGCCGCACAATCACTACCTGAACTTGTGGTTCAACCTCGGCCTTCCAGGCCTGCTTTCGGGCATCGGGCTGTTCGCGGGCGCCCTGTGGCTCGCCAAGCGGGCGAGCGAGAGCGCGGATGCGGAGCTGCGTGCCTACCTGACCGGATTCGTGATCGGCGTGATCGGGGTGTGTACGGCGATCTTCTTCGTCGAGCTGTACCGTCCCTGGTACTACTTCTGGTGTTACGCCGGAGTTGCGCTGCGCCTCGCCGTGAGTGTCGCGCAGGAGGCGCGCGCAGGCGCCGCAGCGTCAGGACTGTCCCTCGAGGCCCCCGGGAGGGGTGGCGCGGCGGCGAGCGATCCGTACGGCTGGGTGGCTCGCGCGCCGACCACTCGCGAGTGGCGATCGCAGGGGGCGCACAGATGAGCATTCATCGCATCTGCATCGTCGGGCTGCACGATTATCCCTTGCTCTCGCGCAGCGGCGACGGCCACGTCAATGGCGAATCGCTGCAGCACGTGCTGCTCGCCCGCGCGTGGCGCGATCTCGGGCTCGATGTGTCGGTGGTCGTGTTCGACCAGGGGCAGGGTGCCGAGCGCGTGCACGAAGGCATCCGCGCAATTGCCGCGCATGTGCAGGGCGGTGGTTTCCCGGGATTGCGGTTCGTACATCCCCGCATCACGGGACTGCTCGCCGCGCTCGCAGCCGCCGACGCGGAGGTCTACTACCAGTCGCCTTCCGGTTCCGCGACCGGAGTCACCGCGTGGTTCTGCCGGCGGCGCGGGCGGCGCATGGTGTACCGGGTCGCCTCGGACGCCAATTGCGTTCCCGGCCGGCAGCTCATCCGCTTGTG
>DATIEU010000311.1:0-5733 GCA_035455565.1 Steroidobacteraceae bacterium
GGCAACTGTGCCGTAGCTCCGACCTCGTGGCACGGATCGGCGGCGAGGAGTTCGCGCTGATTCTCCCCGGCATGCCGCGCGCGGCTGCGGTCGGTTTTTGCGAAAAGCTGCGACTGGCCGTCGAGAGCCACGACTGGCGGCGCGTGCATCCGCACCTGCGCGTGACGCTCAGCATCGGCCTGTCGCAATGGGACGGACGCGCCGACGCGGCCGAGCTGCTGCAATCAGCCGATACGCATCTCTACCGCGCCAAGCGAGAAGGCCGCAATCGCGTCGCCTGACGCTTGGGTTACTTCCCGAAGTTCTGCGTGAACTTGAGTCCGATCGTGCGCGGTGGCGTCGTGTAAATGTACGGCTCGTCGCCGCATATTGACTCCGCGCACTGCACGGTGCGGTACAGGACAGTGCGCTCATCCGTGACGTTGTTGACGAAGAGCTCCAGACCCCAGCTGCCCCTGTCGGCACCCAACGAAAAGTCGATGATGTCGTAACTCGGCTGGTCGCCCAGGATTGCGTTCTCCGCGTCGCGGAGATCCGCGCGGCTCGATCCCTTGTAGACGTAGGAGGCGCGCCAGTAAGACTCGAATTCGCCCATCTGGAACTCCTGCCGAAGCGTCAGGTTCCCCTTCCACTCGGGCGTCACTGGAAGCGTAGTTCCTTCCCGTGCCTCCGGTGCGAACGTCTCGGTCGTGTCGCCGTCCTCGTCCAGGTCCTGCAGGTCGGGGCATGGGTCGACGGCGACCGGCTTGTCGGTGGCCGGATCCACGAAGCCGCAGTAAGGCGCGGTCAGCTCCGAGTCGATGTAGGCGACGCCACCCGAGAGCTGGAACGTATCGGTCAGGGCCCAGGTCAGATCCATTTCGACGCCCTTGATCTCCGCACCCGCCGCGTTCTTGATATCGGTCAGGCCGTTCTGGCCAAGCAGCGCGAACTGGAAATCGTCCCACTCCTCATAAAAGACCGCACCATTGAATCGTAGACGCCCGCCCGCCAACGTCGTTTTCCAGCCGAGCTCGTAGTTCGTGAGGAAGTCCGTCTGGTACGGCGGTAGTGTGCCGCGGCGGTTGATGCCGCCCGGCCGATAACCCTCGGACCACGTGGCGTACGCCATGAAGTCGTCCGTGAATTTGTAGCTCAGATTGATCTTGCCGAGAAAGTCCTCGTCCGCGGTGCTCTTGTCGATGCGCTTGCAGGGTGCACCGCGGTAGGTTCCGGGGGGAATGTTGGGAAAGTTGACGGGGTCGTTGCACTCGGCCTCGCCGTTCGACGAAAAACCCCAGTCGCCGTAGCCGAAGAAGCCTTCGAGCGAGTTGTCGAACTCGTAGTAGCGCAGGCCTCCGGTTGCGGTCAGCTTGTCCGTGATGTCGAAGGACAGCTCGCCGAATATCGCGCGGTCCTCATCGACGCGCTGCTGCTGCGTCAGCCAGACCGTGTCCGGCCAGCCCGTCACCCAGAACGCGGGGTTCAGGTTGTCGATCCAGTAGCGCTGCGTGATGTCGTGGGTCTGTTGCTGGTAGAACAGGCCGCCGACGAAGCGCACTCGCCGGTCCCCCGGCGTCGCGAAGCGCAGCTCATGACTGATCTTCTTGTAGCCGTCGTCGCCCCAGATGTACTGACCGATTGTTGGATCGCCGGCGGCGTCGGTCATGTAGTAGACCGAATAGCTGCAGCAGCTATCGTAGAAGTACGAGTAGTCGGAGTAGTCGAGCCGGGTGTCGACCTGGCGGTCGAGGTACGCACCGGCGTAGGTGACGTCGAGGTTCGCGATCTTGCCTTCGACCGTGAGCGCCGCCGACCACCACTCGTCCTCCGACCAGTCCGGATAGACGTGCGCGGTCTTGAGCTCGCCCTGCGTCACGTCATAGCCGAAGACGCCGTCGGCGTACATCTTCTGGCCCATGACGGTTGGGGTCAGAGTCCAGTTGTCGTTGAGATCGATGCGCAACGCCGCGCGGGCCCCATAAGTCTCAACGTCGTTGAAGTCTTCTTCAGCGAGCGGCGCGCTGTCCGTCGTGCATTCGGCGGTCGAGAGCGCGGCCTCACAGGCAGGCCAGGTGCGCTGGAACGCGACGTTGTCGATGTAGCCCGCGTCCTTCCGCGCCCAGCCGACAAGACGGATCGCAGCGCGGTCGCCCACTGGAATGTTGACGTGACCTTCGGCGAGGTAACCCTCGCCACCCTCGCCTACCGTGTTGAGCTCGAGGCCGTAGCTGGACGAGAAGGCGGACGGGTCCGGCTTATTCGTAATGATGCGGATGGTGCCCGCCTGCGAGCTCGCGCCGTAGAGCGTCCCCTGCGGGCCCGCCAGCGATTCGACGCGGGCGATGTCGTAGAGGTGCAGGTCGAGCGCACCGGTGATGGTCGTGATCGGCTGCTCGTCGAGATAGACGCCGACTGACGGCAGCGGACCCGAGTGGTTGCCGTCGCCGCCACTCGCAACGCCGCGCATGTATACGAGTGCGAAGCCCGGACCGAACGTCTGGTAGGACACCGACGGGAGGAACTTCACGTAGTCGTCGAACTTCGTGATGTTGTATTCCTCGAGCTTCTCGGTGCCGATCGCCTGGATGCTCAGCGGCACGTCCTGGAGGGATTGCTCGCCAGTCTTGGTCGCCGTGACGACGAGCTCCTCGAGTCCCTGTTGTTGTGCCTGGTCTTGTGCCTGGGCCGGTTGGAGGACTGCCAGGATCGCCGATGCGAGTGGTGCCCTTACAACGATTGAGCGGGCGCGCTGCAATTTGCGTTTCTTGGAACGTTGCATGATCGATCCCCCCACCTGATGGACGGAGTTTACCCTCAGCCTGTCCGGCGTCACAACGGGGGCGGTTTGTCCCACGATTCCAGCGCGGGACCGAGCGCCTCCTTGAGCGGGCCCAGCCAAGGCTCATAGTGGCGCCAATGATCGACGCCTTCCCTGAAGATGGGCTGCCTGACCTGCTCCGAACTGGCGGTACGCACGGCTCGTTCATTTTCATAGAAGCGCAGGCACCGATCATCGAACGGCAGGTTGCAGTACTCGAGCAGCCGGCGCACTTCGGCTTCCGTATCGTCGATCATCCGTTCGTACAGCACGCGATGCACCCGGCCAGGCAGGACCTCGTCGCAGTGGGCCATCAGCTCCACGTAGTCCCGATAGTAGCGCCCGATCTCCTCGAGGCTGTACGTGAAGTGTTGTCCCCGCGCGAAGTGCTGCTTGAATCCCGAGAAGCAGCAACCCAGTGGATGACGCCGCGCATCGATGATCCGCGCGTTCGGTAAGACGAGGTGGATCAATCCGACGTGCGCCCAGTTGTTGGGCATCTTGTCGATGAAGAAGGGCGTTCCGGTCTTGCGTTGAATTCTCGTTTCCGCCAGGAATTGCTCGCCAAGCGCACGGAGTTGCTCCGCGCTCATCGTTGCCAGGATCTCGGGATACCTGGATGTGTCGGTGCGTCTCTGCCGTCCGCTGAGGGCCCGGACCATCGCGGGTATGTTGGGCAGCTCCATCGTCCCTTCGACTTCGGGATGGCTCGACAGGATCTGCTCGACCAACGTCGATCCGGAACGCGGCAAGCCGACGATGAAGAGCGGATCGGGCGCAGCGGCACCTCGACCCGCTTGTTGCTCGAAGAACTCCCGCGTGAACAGCGACTTCGAGCGCCGGACATGTGTCGAGTTTTCATCCGGATCGTATTTGACCCCCTCGCGACGCAGCCTGTTACCCTGCGCGTAGTGCTCGAATGATTCCGCGTACGCGCCCGCATCTTCGAGTGCCTTGCCGATCGCAAAATGGAAATGAAAGCGATCCGGCGCGCTCAAGTCCGTGCGCTGCAGCTGGCCGCGCATGGTCTCGAGATCCGCCGCCGAGAACTGGAACGTCTTGAGATTGGCGAGGCTCCACCACACCTCACCGAGATTCGGGGCGAGCTCGATGCTCTTGCGGTAAGCGCTGACGGAATCTGCCTGCCGCCCGGCGGTCTTGAGAGCGTGGCCGTAGCTCATCCAGGCCTTCGGCTGTTTTGGATACTCAGACAGGACGCTTGCGTAGATCTCAATCGCGCTCGCGTATTCGCCGATCGAGGCCGAGATCGCGGCCTGCAGGATGCGATAGCCGGGATTGCGTGGCTCGCTCGCGAGCAAGTGGCTGATCTCTTTCAGCGCTTGCGTGACTTTGTGCTGCCGGTGCAGAACGGTGGCGTAGTTATAGCGTGCTGCAGCGAAACTGGGCGCAAGCTCGAGGCAGCGGGCCAGCAAGGTTTCAGCGTCTGCATTGCGCCCCAGCCGCGCGGCCACCTCGGCCAGCATGCGGATTGCGGTGACATCGGTCGGATGCAACTTCAGATGCTCGCGCAGTAACGTTTCGGCGACCGCAATCTTGTTCTCGCACAGCGCGGCGCCTGCCTTCATCAGGTTGGGATCGCGCGTCGAGGTCTTGATGTGCTGTCCGTAGGCTGCATCGGCACCGTCCGTGTCGCCGATCGCGGTGAGGTGATCGCCGAGCGCGAGCCACGCTTCAGTCAGCTCGGGCTTGAGCTCAACCGCGCGGCGCAATGCCGCCACCGCCTCATCGCCACGCTTGGCGCTGCCCAGCGCACGCCCGAGCTCGTAGCGCACCGCGGCCGAGTTGGGCTGGGTACGGGCGAGCGGCTCGAGGACGTCGAGGGCACCGCGCCAGTCGCCCGTCTTGTGGCGTGCAGCGCCCAGCAGCAACGTCGCCACCGGGTGATTCGGCACGACTTTCAGGATCTCGCCCGCCTGCTCGACGGCGAGCGCCGGTTCGCGCTCGAGGAGGCGCTGCGCGTGCTGCAGCGCCTGCTCGAGCGTACCGACGGGTTCCACCACGCCACTCATGGCGTGATTCTGCCAGCTATGGGTGAGCCCAGGCGAGGATCGCGGCGGCGAAGCGGCTGGCAGAGCCTTGATCGTGCAGGAGAAATACCGAGGGCTCGGTGAGCTCGAGCTCGAGCACGCAGGGTGCGTCGTGGCTGTCCCGAATCAGGTCCGCCCGCGCATACAGCAAGGTGCCGAACGGGATCGCACGCAGTGTCTGTTCGCCCACCCGCCGCTCGTCGGCGGTCGGCTCGCGCGGTGTGATGGTCTCCGCGGCGAAAAGCTGATCGGTCGGGCCCACGCCGGTTCGCAGCAGCGCACCCTTGCGGATCGCGTGACTGAACTGACCGGCAAAATAGATGAGCGCGGTCTCACCCTGCTCGTCGACGCGGCCGAGGTAAGGCTGCATGAGCGCGCTCCGTCCGGCGCCAATGAGCCTGCGCACATGCGCTTCGATGCCGGCGGTGTCCGCGCCGCGGTGGCGCTGCGCATCGCGTGAACCCGCGCCAATCGCGGGCTTCACCACCAGCTCGCCAGCACCATGGCGCTCGCGGAACCGTGCGAGCGCTCGGGATGCATCATCCCCGGGCTCCACGAACTCGCTGGGAACAGTCGGGATGCCGGCGCGAGCGAGATCGGCGAGATAGTGCTTGTCGGTGTTCCAGCGCACCACGGGCAACGGGTTCACGAGTCGCGTGAGACGCGCGGTGCGCTCGAGCCACGCGAAGAATTCCTCGAGCCGCGTCGCGTAATCCCAGGTCGAGCGCAGCAAGGCGAGCTCGAACGCGCGCCAGTCGACATTGGGGTCATCCCAGTCGACGACGCTCACCGGCCGGTCGAGAGCGCGAAACGCCGCGATCAGCGGCGGCAAGTCCTCATCCAGATCGCGCGCGGCGCGCGCCGACACGAGTGCGATGGTCACGG
>DATIEU010000312.1:0-5440 GCA_035455565.1 Steroidobacteraceae bacterium
CGCGATCAGCATCACCAGGCTGCCGAAGAGCAGGACCAGGCGGTAGCGGCTTTCCATCAGCCTATTGTCGCAGCGGCAACGAGACGGTGAAGGTCGAGCCCTTGCCCGGCGTGCTCTCGAGGCGAATCGCGCCCCCGTGCAGCTCGACGAAGCGCTTGGTGAGCGCGAGGCCGAGTCCTGTGCCCTCGGCCTTCTTCAACCGGTCGCGCCCGACCTGCTTGAACTCCTCGAACACCGCCCCCTGGTCCTCCGGGGCGATACCGATGCCGGTGTCCTGCACCGAGATTTCCACATGGGTGGTGTCTTTTCTGGCAGAAACCGCGATGCGCCCGCCGTCGGGAGTGAACTTCACCGCGTTGGAGAGCAGGTTCAGCATGATCTGCTTGAACTTGCGCTCGTCCCCTGAGAACGCGCCCAGGTTCTTGTCGACCTCGAGCGCCAGGTCGATCGCGTGGCGCTGCGCCCGCTCGCGCACCAGCGTAATGGCGTTCGAGAGCGCGGCAGGCAGGTCGAAGGTCGACACGTCGAGCTCCATGCGCCCGGCCTCGATCTTGGAGAGGTCGAGGATGTCGTTGATGAGCGAGAGCAGGTGCTTGCCCGACTCGTGGATGTCCCCGAGGTACTCCGCCTGCTTCTCGTTGAGCTCCCCGAACAGCCTGTCGTTCAGCGCCTCGGAGAAGCCGATGATCGCGTTGAGCGGCGTCCTCAGCTCGTGCGACATGTTGGCGAGGAAGTCCGACTTGTGCTTGTTCGCCACCTCGAGCTGGGCGCTCTTTTCCTGAATCTCGTTGAACAAGCGCACGTTCTCGATCGCGATTACCGCCTGGTCGGCGAAGCTGGTGACCACCTCCATCTGCTTCTCGGTGAACGGCGCCTTGCTGCTGAGCGAGATCAGGCCGATCGCCTCGCCGTCGCGCAGCATCGGCACCGCGAGCACCGCGCGATAGCCGCCCATGCTGACCAGGTCCTTGCGCCCGTACTCCGGATCGGCCAGCACGTCGGGAATGTGGATCGGCCGGCGCTCGAGCAGCACCCGGCCATTGGTCGAGTCGCGCCCGGGCCGGATCGGCCGCTCGCGCAGGCGCTCGAGCACCGCCTCGTTCCAGTTGAAGGCGAAGACCGGCAGGTAGTTTCCAGCCGCATCCGGACGCAGCATCACGCCCTGCTCGGCCCCGCCGAGGCGCGCCGCGTTGTCGAGCAGCGCCTGCAGCACGGTATCCAGGTCGAACGTGGACCGGCTGATGGTCTTCAGCACCTCCGCGGTCGCGGTCTGGCGCTCGAGCGACTCCCTTGTCTCGTTGAACAGGCGCACGTTCTCGATCGCGATCGCCGCCTGATCGGCGAAGGTCTTGAGGAGCGCGATCTGCTTCTCGGTGAACGGACGAACCTCGATGCGCCGCAGTACGATTGCGCCTAGTGCGCGGCCCTCCCGCAAGAGCGGCACGGCCAGCACGGTGCGCCAGCCAGTCTGCCGGGCGATGGTGCGGCCCACCGGATACTCGTCGTCGGATTGGGTCTGCATGTCATCCACGTGGACGGGCGCACGGTCGATCACGGCGCGTCCAACCGCCGAGCCGCGGGTGAGCGGAGCGTCGAGGGTCTTCGGTACATCGCCGAAACCCGCAGTGTGGCGCACGCTCTGACCCTCCACGAGGAAAATGCGAGCGTCGGTGGCATCGCAGATGCGGGCGGCGCGAACCGCAACGGCGTCGAGCACCGGCTGCACGTCGGCGGGCGAGCTCGAGATCACGCGCAGCACTTCGCTGATCGCGGTCTGCTGCTCGAGCGCCTCCTTGGTCTCGTTGAACAGCCGCACGTTCTCGATCCCAATCACCGCCTGTGCCGCAAATGTCTCGAGCAGCACGATCTGCTTGTCGGTGAACGGCCGAGGCTCGGCGTGCCGCAGCTGGATCATGCCGATCGCCACGCCGTCGCGCACCAGCGGCGTGGCGACCAGCGAGCGAACGGCCATCTTCGGAAACAGCGAGCCGGGGAATTGGCCGACGAACGAGGGCGCGAGCGTATCGGGGACGTACACTGTCCGGCACTCGCCGAGCACGCGCTCGTTGACGCTTCCGGGCGCCACCGGGACGCGGGTATCGGCGAGGACCGGCACGCTGCCCACGTGGGCAACGCGCCTCAGGCCGCCGTCCTCGACCCGTAGAATGGTCACGTCGTCGACGCCGCACACGCGGGCGGCGTTCGCGGCCACCGCGTCGAACACCGGCTGCGCGTCGGTCGGCGAGGCGCTCATGACCTTCAGGATCTCGGCGGTCGCAGTCTGCTGCTCGAGCGCCTCCTTGGTCTCGTTGAACAGCCGCACGTTTTCGATCGCGATGACGGCTTGCGCCGCGAAGGTCTTGAGAAGCTCCTCGTGCCGGGGCTCGATCGGCCCGGGCTCGGCCCAGCCGACGGTGATCACGCCGACGACCTCGCTGAAACGCATCAGCGGCACGGCGAGGATCCGGCGATAGTGCAACCGGCCGGCGAGATCCTTGTCGTAGCCGGCATCCGCTCGCGTGTCTTCTATTCGCACCGCCCGCTTTTCGAGAACCACGCGCCCGGCCGCGCGCACGCGACTCGGCTTCGCCGGGAATGCGCCCTTGGCCGCTGAAAGGATATCGGGAGGCCAGCCGACGGAAGCGACCCAGTGCAGCTGCTCGCCGTCGTAACGGAAAACGTTCGCAGACACTGCGTCGCACAGCTTCGTCGCCCTGCGCACGATCGCCTCGAATACCGGCTGGGTGTCGGTCGGAGTGCCGGAGATCACTCCCAGGATCTCGGCCGTCGCGGTCTGCTTCTCGAGCGCTTCCTTGGTCTCGTTGAACAGGCGCACGTTCTCGATCGCGATCGCCGCCTGGTCGGCGAAGGTCTGCAGCAGCTCGACCTGCCGCGGCGGCGTCTCCCCTGGGTCGCGCCACGCGACTACTAGCGCACCCAGCGGTCTGCCTTCGCGCAGCATCGGCGCACCGAGCATCCTGCGCCAGTGGCCGGTCGTGACCGAGTGCGGGTCGTAATTTGGATCCGCCGCGGCGTCCGGGATCTCGACGATGGACCTGGCGAGGATCGTGCGTCCGCTAAGCAGCTTCGGGCTCGGCGGCGAGGGATAGACCTTCGAGAAGTACTCGAGCGCCTCCCTCGGCCAGTTGTGCGTCGCGCCCAGGTGCACCAGCGTGCCATCGAAGGGGAAGAACGCCGCGAGCTCGGCCCCACACAGCGTGACCGCGCTCTTCAGAATGGCGTCGAAAACCGGCTGCACGTCGGCGGGCGAACCGGCGATCACCTTGAGGACATCGGCCGTTGCCGTCTGCCGCTCGAGCGCCTCCTTGGTCTCGTTGAACAGGCGCACGTTCTCGATCGCGATCACCGCCTGGTCGGCGAACGTTCGCAAGAGCTCGATTTGGTGGTCGGTGAACGGCCCGGGCTCGCGGCGCGTGACGGTGATGCCGCCGATCGCTACGCCTTCGCGTAGCATCGGCACGGCGAGCAGGCTTCGATACCCTCGCGTGCGCGCACCCGCGCGGAACTCAGGCGAATACGCCGGATCGGTTTCCATGTCCGTGTGCCAGGCCGGAGCTTTGCTCAGCACCGCCTTACCGAGCGCTGCCTCGCCGGTAAGCCGCGCCGGGAAGAGCTTCCTGAGCGATTCGGTCCCGGCTTCGCTCAACGCGGTGTGCGCTGCGAGATGCAGCATGTCGTCGACGCGTCGCACGACCACCGCGTAGTTCGCGGCGAACAGTCGCTGCGCGCTTCTGGCGATCGCGTCGAACACGGGTTGCGTGTCGGCCGGCGAGCTCGCGATGACCTTCAGGATCTCGGCAGTGGCCGTCTGCCGCTCGAGCGATTCCTTCGTCTGGTTGAAGAGCCGCGCATTCTGGATCGCGATGACCGCCTGCTCGCAGAAGGTCGTGAGCAGCGCGATTTCCTTCTCGGAGAACGGTCCGACGCGGTCGCGGCCGACGAATACCGCGCCGATGCCGCGTCCGCCGGAAATCATGGGCGCGAAAACGATCGACTTCGAGCCGGTGATCCGGCAGCCCTGGCGAATCGCTTCGGGGACGTCCGCGCCGTGCTCCACGTCGGGAAAATGCGCCACCCCCCGCCGCAGGTTGAGCACCTTCCCGCCCTCGCGCGTCGGCCCGGTGCGCATCCATTCGATGTACTCCTCGCGGTTGCGGCCGCGATAGGCGCCGAGATGAATTGCGCCGTCCTCGCCGAGCAGGTTGATGCCGATCTGCTCCGACTGAAATATCTGCGCGCAGCTTTCGGCGATCGCCTCGAACACCGGCGCCGCATCGGCGATCGAGCTGCTGACTACCCGCAGGATCCCGGTCGAGGCCTTCTGGTGCTCGAGCGCTTCCTTGGTCTCGTTGAAAAGCCGCGCATTCTCGATCGCGATCACCGCCTGGTCGGCGAAGGTCTTCAGCAGCCCGATCTGTTTGTCCCTCAGTCCTCCGGGTTCGCGCAGCACCACCACGATGGCGCCGATGGCCGCGCCTTCGCGCAGCATTGGCGCGGCGGCGATCGTGCGGAAACCGAGCTCGCGGCCGTTCTCCCGCGCATATAACGGGGCATCCGGGGCCTCGGTATCCCTGATATTCACAACCACGCCGTCGACGATTGCCGTTCCCGAGGCGCTCTCGAGGTTGCGCGGCATATTGACTTTCATGGCCATGGGCCCAAATACCCCCGCCGCAGCGACCACTCGCACGCGATCGCCGTTCGCCATCACGACGGCAACGCCCGCACCAGCGAAGACGCGCAATCCTGCGTGCACTATCGCCTCGAAGACCGGCCGCGTATCGCTGAGGGTACCGGAGATGACACGTAGGATTTCTGCGCTAGCCGTTTGCTGCTCGAGCGCCTCCTTGGTCTCGTTGAACAGGCGCGCGTTCTCGATCGCGGTCACCGCCTGGTCGGCGAATGACTTGATGAGGGCGACCTGCCGATCGTCAAACGGTGTGGCCTCGGTACTCGCGGTAGCGACAGCGCCGATCGCGACCCCGTCGCGCAACATCGGCGCCGCGATGATCGAGTCGAAGCCGGTCCTCCTCGCCAGGCGCTCTGTCTTGGGCGGCGCGTCCGGGTTGCCGATGACCGGGCACAGGCGCAGCACTTGCGCGCGCCGCATGGCGCGAACCGCGAGCAGCTCCTCGTCCTCGAGCCGCATCGGACCGCCCGCGCGCATGCCGGCGACGAACCGCGCTTTGCCCGCCGCCGCGGCGATCTCGACCTTGCCGTCGCGGGCGAGGAACACGGCCGCGAACGCGGTTCCGAAAAGCCGCTGCAGATTGCGGACGATCGCATCCAGGACGGGCTGCGCGCTCTCCCCGGAGCTTCGGATGGAAGCGAGGATCTCGGCGCTCGCCGCCTCGCGCGCGAGCGCTTCGTCGAGCCTGCGTTGCAGCGAGGGCGCCTTGCTCTTGCCCGGCTTGCGCGT
>DATIEU010000313.1:0-2065 GCA_035455565.1 Steroidobacteraceae bacterium
GCCGAGCTCGCAAAGGAATGGCCGGTCATCACGCAGCGCAAGGAGCCGCCGGCCGACGCCGACGACTGGAAAGAAGTGCCCGATAAGCTGCCGCTGCTGGAGCGGTGAGCGTCAGTTTGCGGCGGCGGTCGCGGTGGGCTCGTCGAGATAAGCTGCGAGCATCGCGGCCGACGAATATCCCGGGATGAGCTCGCCGCTCTCGGTGACGATGCCTGGCGTCCCGGTCAGGCCGATGTCGCCCCCGAGCTCGTATTGCGCGGCGACCGGCGTCGCGCACCTGCCGGCGGACAGCTTCTCGCCGCGCTTCGCGCGGGTGAGCGCGTCCTTGCGGTCGGCGCTGCACCAGACTTCCTCCGCCTTTTTCCAGGCGACGCTGCCCGGGCCGCCGCGCGGGTACATCAGGTAGCGCACGCGGATCCCGAGCCGGTTGAGCTCCGCAATCTCCTGGTGCAAGCGCCGGCAATGGACGCAATCGACGTCCGTGAACACCGTTAGCGTATGCCGCACCTGGCCCTGCGGCGCGAACACGATCGCGTCCTCGTCATGGACGGACGCGAGCAGCGCGAGGCGTCCCTGTCGCCGGCGGTCTTCGGTCAGGTTCGCCTTGGAGCCCATGTCAAAGATGTCGCCGTCCACATAGAAACGCCCGTCGGTGGAGACGTAGCCCACCTCGGTGCCGGAGCTGACTTCGTAGAGGCCCTCGATCGGCGCTGCACGCACGTCCTCGACCTTGATGTCGAGCCGCTTCGCGATCTCCGCGCGCGCATCCGGCTTGGCGGCCGGCGGGGCAGCGTGGCTCGAGGCCGCGAGCAGGAGCGCGGCCAGCAGGGGCAGGGTAAAACGACGGCTCAACGCCACTCGGGACTCCTGGCTCGCACCAACCCTGGTTCGACCGCCGGCCAGCGCCTCGGTTCGGGTCGGGGCCGCAAGTCTATCAGCCGCGCGGATGGTGTTGCGCGTGCAGTTCCTTCATGCGCTCGCGCGCCACGTGCGTGTAGATCTGGGTGGTCGACAGGTCGCTGTGGCCGAGCAGCATCTGCACGACGCGCAGATCCGCGCCGTGGTTCAGGAGGTGGGTCGCAAAGGCGTGGCGCAACGTGTGGGGCGAGAGTTCCTTGTCGATTGCACCCTTCTTCGCGTAGCGCTTGATGATGTGCCAGAAGGCCTGACGCGTCATGCGGTCGCCCCGGCGCGTCGGGAACAGGTGATCGGTCTGCCGGTCGAGCAGTATCTCGCTGCGCGCGCCGCGCACGAACTCGGTGAGCCAGCGCACGGCCTCTTCCCCCAGCGGGATCAGCCGCTCGCGGTTGCCCTTGCCGACGATGCGCAGCACGCCCTGGTTCAGGTTGACCTGGCTGTGCCGGAGGCTGACCAGCTCCGAGACCCGCAGCCCGGTCGCGTAGAGCACTTCGAGCATCGTGCGGTCGCGGTGGCCGAGCGGATCGGTGGTCTGCGGTGCGCCGAGCAGCGCTTCCACCTGGGCCTCGGTCAGCGAGCGCGGCAGGCTGCGCCCGATCTTGGGCATTGCGATCTGCGCCGTCGGGTCTTCCTTCACCACGCCCTCGCGCACGAGGTAGCGGAAGAATCGGCGGAAGCTCGAGAGCTGGCGCGCCGTCGAGCGCGGGCGGGCTCCCGTCTCCACGCGCCAGGCAATGAACGCGAGGAGGTCGTTGCGCGTCGTGCGCTCGAGGGCCGTGGATCGCTGGCGCAGCCAGCGCGACAGCGCCGTGAGGTCGGCACGATAGGCAGCAAGCGTGTTGGGCGACAAGCCCCGCTCCATCCACACCGCGTCGAGAAAGCGCACGATCATCGGCTCGACGGCTTCCTGCGACCCGCTGGCCGTCGCGAGCGTCGCGGCGCGCACCGAAGTGGACGATTTCATAGCTGCGCTCATGGACCTGCCCTGCAACCTGTCGCGGACGGCCGCTCCGCCGCCGAATCGCGCGCGGTGCTCTGGTGCGACAGAATGCAGGCGCAGTATGGTTTGGCCAGGACGCGGTCGAACGTGACCGGTCTCACAGACCCCCATGACCATTAACATAACCGGAACCAGTTCACAGTACCC
>DATIEU010000314.1:0-3166 GCA_035455565.1 Steroidobacteraceae bacterium
TACGTCCTGCATGATCCGGCGCCACGCCAGGAAGACCAGGAAACGGTTCTGGTCGGATAGCAGGAACTCGCGCATCAGTTTCAACGCCAGTTCGATCTCGCCCCAGTAGGCCGCCCAGATGGCGACGATGTTCTTGATGAACGCCGTCTGCATCTGCGGGGCTTCGAGCACGCGGTGCATCTCCGCGATGGCGGCGTCCCGGTCGTCGAGTCGATCCAGCATGAGTCCGGTGAGCACCGAGACCGGCTCGCTTGCGCTCAATTGTTTCAGGCGCTTCACCAGTTCCGCCCTGTCGCCCGTGACCATTGCCGCCATCGCGCCGCTCGCCTTGACGAGGACGACCTCGACGCCGCTGAAGTCGGCGAATCGATCGACTTCGGCCATCGCCTTTTGCGGTTCGCCCATGCTCAGGTACGCATCGCTGAGATACGCAGCGTTGGTGGCATTCAGCGGATCGACCATGCGAGCCCGCTCGTACCAGTCGATGGCCTCGTCGAGCCGGCCGAGGATGTGATGGCACAACCCGGCCCGGAAACAGAAGTGATCCTCGACCGCGCTGCGCTTCGCCGCCGCGATGGCTTTGTGCAGGAACTCGTCCGACTCTGCCCACCGGCCGTGGCGTGCGTGACTGTGGCTCAGGTTGGCGAGCACGAACGGCGAATCCGGCGTCAGGCCGAGCGACCTTTCCATGGCCTCTTTTGCCTTCTCGGCAGCCTGGGGCAGTCCGCCGTGGAACAGCGACCAGGAATTGCCGTAGAGGAAGTGCAGCCCGACCCAGGCAAGCGAAAAGTGCGGGTCGATGCCGACGGCGCGCTCGAGGTGGCGCACGGACTCCCGGAATTTATTCGCCTCGGTCGGCATGTCGATGTCGACGCCGCGCTGAATGTTCGCCTTCAGGTACTCTTCGTACGCGTCCGGGTTGCGCGTCATCCCCGGGATTGTCGCGAGTCCGCCGACACCCAGCGTGATCTGCAGCGCTTTGGCGACGGATTCTGCGATGTCGTCCTGGATCCGGAACAGGTCGTCAAGCGTCCGGTCGTAGTTCTCGGACCACAGGTGCGCATCACTGCGCGCATCGATGAGCTGGGCGGTGACGCGAACTTGCTCGCCGGCCTTGCGGACGCTGCCCTCGAGAATGTAGCGGACCCCCAGCGCCTCGCCGATCTTCCTCAGGTCCTCGTTGCGGCCCTTGTAGTAGAACGACGAGGTGCGCCCGGTGACCCTGAGCTCGCGGATGCGCGCCAGGGTACTGAGCAACTCCTCGGTCATGCCGTCGCCGAAGTACTCCTGGTCCTTGTCCGGGCTCATGTCGGCAAAGGGCAAGACGGCGATGGACGGCCTGTCGTCGTCGGCTGCCGCGGCCGGCGCCGCGGCACCGCGATTCGCTGGTGCCGTGCGCTGGATTCCCTCCGGCGTCATGTCGAAAGCCCAGGCAACGACGAGCGCAACCGCAAACCCGATCGCCAGCAACACGATGACGACGGTGTCCAGCCATTCCGGCAGGTGCAGCGGCTCTTCAACGGACACGACGACCTGGATCAGCAGCCACGCGACGATCGCGTAGGCAATACCGACCTTGATCACGCCGCGGCGTCGCAGCTCGTCGAAACGGCTCATCATTATGCTTCTTTGCCCGCGCTGGCGGCCCGCCCCGGCGGATTCTAGACCAACGGCGTGGGGAATTCGGGGAATTACCGCGATAACCGTGCGGGCTTCGTGCTCTTCGGCACGGATCATGTGCTGACCTTGCTCCTTAAGAAAGCCGAGCTCACGCGCGCGAGCGGTGCGACCGGCGCCGTGACGCTGATCCAGCGCTTTGGCTCGACGCTCAATCTCAATATTCATTTCCACATGCTCGTGCTCGACGGTGCGTATCTCGTCGGTACCGAGCCGCCGGTGTTCCGGCGCGTCGCGCCGCCGAGGGAGGCGGAGCTGCAAGCGCTCGTCGAACGGCTGGCCGAGCGCATCGGCCGCGCGCTCGAGCGCCAGGGTGTACGGTCCGGGTTGGTTTATTCGTGCAGTCGACCTGCTAGTTTTGGTCCCGGAGTCCGGGACCCATGAACAACGCCACTGCTGTGTGTGCTGCCGCGATGGTGCACGCTCGCGTCGATCGGCTCGTGTTCGGCGCCTGGGATACGCGCGTCGGCGCCGCGGGCAGCGTGTTCAACCTGGTCAACGCACCCGAGCTCAACCATCGGGTCGATGCTTTCGGTGGCGTGCTCGTCGAGGAGTGCGGCGGCCTCGGCAAGCTGCTGGCGTCGTTGCGAGGCTTGATCGTACTCGACATATCGACTGCGCCTCGCGCCGAACCCGGGCCCCGCCAAATTGAGCGGTCTGCCGCTCAATTTCGTGGGTGGTCTCAGAAGCTTGCGGAGGCGCGGTCGCGCCCACGATACCTGTGCAGAGCTGCCCTGGTCCTCAGCTCGCAGTCTTGACGGTTTTGTCGGGGCGCGCCGGCGCGTCGGTGGACACGGCCTGCGGGCCACTGTCCGCGGCCACCCACTCCAGAATATCGAGATAGGCGCGGATGTTGTCCACGTAGCGCACCGGCTCCCAGCCGCGCGCGTAACCGTGTTTCGTCTGCGTGTACCAGAACTCCTGTGCGAGGAGCGGCAGGAACGCACGCACGTCCTGCCACGAGTCGGGATTGCGGCCGTGCATCTGCGTGAGGATGCGCGCGTCCTCTAGATGGCCGTAGCCCACGTTGTAGGCGGCGAGTGCGAGCCAGGTCCGATCGGGATCCGGGATGCGCTGCGGAATCTTGGCACGCACCAGGGAGTAGTAACGCGCGCCGCCGAAGATACTCTGCTGCGGGTCGACGCGGTTGTCGACGCCGATATGTCGCGCGGTATCGACCGTGAGCATCATGAGGCCGCGCACGCCCGTGGGTGAAACCGCATCCGGACGCCAGCGCGACTCCTGGTAACCGATGGCGGCGATCAGGCGCCAGTCTTCGCCCACCTTGGTGGCCGCCTCCTCGAACCAGCTGCGATATTTCGGTAGGCGCAACTGCACATCGCGCAGGAAGCTGCGCGGGCCCACGAATTCGAAGCGATCGGACGTGCCGTAGTAACGATCGAGGACCGCCATCAGCTGCCCGTTGTGCGTGACATCGGCGAAGAAGCGATTCACTCGTTTGCGCAGACTGTCGTCGCGCGAGTTCATG
>DATIEU010000315.1:0-2505 GCA_035455565.1 Steroidobacteraceae bacterium
GCACGATCCGGACCTCCTTGTCCTCGCTCGGATAGTCGACGTAGTGGTAGAGGCAGCGGCGCCGCAGCGCGTCGCTGAGCTCGCGCGTGCGGTTCGAGGTCAGCACGACCCAGGGGATCGAGGTCGCGGTGATCGTGCCGAGCTCGGGGATGCTGATCTGGAAGTCGGACAGCACCTCGAGCAGATAGGCCTCGAACTCCTCGTCGGCGCGGTCGATCTCGTCGATCAGCAGGACCGCGGGCTCGGGCTCCTGAATCGCCTTCAGCAGCGGGCGCTCGAGCAGGAAGTCGCGCTGGAAGATGTGCGCCTCCTTGGCCTCGGCCGGGAGGTCCTCGCCCTCGCGGATCTTGATCGCGAGCAGCTGGCGCTGATAGTTCCACTCGTAGACCGCGGCGTTCGCGTCCAGCCCCTCGTAGCACTGCAGGCGGATCAGCGGCCGCGCGAGCATTTGCGCCAGCGCCTTGCCGACCTCGGTCTTGCCGACCCCCGCCTCGCCCTCGAGCAGCAGCGGCCGCCCGAGGCCGCGCATCAGCGTGATCGCCATCGCGAGCTGCGGGTCGGCCACATAGCCGACCGCCGTGAGACGCTTCAGCACCTCCTCGCGCGTAACCTCCATGCCAGCCTCGATCGACTCGAACGCTATTTCACATCGCGCAAATAAAGTGAGCCGCGCCGCCATCCCGGGTCAAGCTTCGATCTCAACGCTCTGATCCGGGACGATCGGCCATGGCAGGCACCGCCATCGGCTGTGCCCCGAAGGACACGCGCCGAAGCATCCCTTCGCCGGCGCGGCGTCAACCGCTCGTGAGCACTAACGGCTGGTCACCTGCGATGTGCTCCCTGTCCGGTTTGTGCACGAAAGCCGCCATGACAGCGGACACCGTGGGATGGCCGGGTGTAGCCACGAGCCGACGTTCTCAGGGAACGTGACTCACGCCTTCAGCTCGCGCTTGAGCTCGTTGAGGAAGCGCCAGTCGGTGCGGTCGGCCAGGATCTGGTTGGGGCTGGCCGTGATCATCCCGGCCTCATGGAGGCGCAGCGCATAGAACCGCAGCGTGTCCGCGGGATCATACTCGCGCCACGTGCGGTACGGGACCTCGGTCAGCGTCTGGAGCGCGTAGTCGTACTGCTCGGTGAACCCGCCATCGACCAGGCGCTGCGCGACGCGCTCCGGCTCGGCGACACACAGGTCGGTGACCTTGAGAATCGCGCGCAGCAGGCGCTTGGTCGCGATCGGATGCTCCCGGACGAACTCCGCGTTGCCCGCGAGCATGCAACAGAAGTACTGAGACCACGGGCGATCGACCGAGCTGTTGACGATGACGTTGCCGATGTTGCGGGCGCGCAGCTCCTGGGGCTCGGGCGGGAAGCCGAGGAAGGCATCGATCTTGCCTTCGGCGAACAGGTCCTTCGGCCTGGCTGACCCAGTCGTGACCCACCGCACATCCTGGCTGGGGTCGAGCCCCACGTAGGCAAGCATGCTGGCTACAAAGACGTGCGGGCCGGAGCCTGAAGAGGGCACCCCGATGGCTTTCCCCTTCAGATCCGTAATGCGGCGAATGCCCTCGCGGGCGAACAGCTCGAAGCATCCCGCGTGCACGCCGGCCACGACCGTGATCGGGTCGCCGGCGGCGATCGGAATCACCAGCGGTGCCGCGAAGTTCAGGCTGAAGTCCACCTCACCGCTTGCGATCTTCTGCGACGTGCTCAGGCCCGGTCCCACTGTCACATAGCGAACGTCGGCGAAACCTTCGGCCCGTAACAGCTCCTCCGCGGCGTATTGCGGCGCCAGGCACAGGCTGCCGAGCTTGCCGAGCCGGATCGTAGTCGTCTCGGGTGGCCCCTCGTCGGCGAGCGATGCCCGGGCACCAAGGACGCCCGTCGCGCCGGCCGCTGAAATGCGGGCAATAAAATCGCGGCGAGTCTGAAAAATCTGCATCAGGAGGCTCCCGGTGAGTTCGGAGCCGATGTAATCGAGTCACTCCCCCGAGCGGCTTGAACACCAGCGCCACGACAGCGCGAATCTGCAACTCTGTTCCGCTGTCGCTGCAGTATGATGGCACGGTCCGCACGCCAAGGAAAGCGCCTCAGGCCAGCGTTGGCCCCGGCGGCTGCGGCGATCGAGGTGTACGATGGCGTGGCAGTGAGCGGCGCAGCCGGCGAATGTAGGCGATCATCGCCGTACCTTGCCCCACCGCGAATGTCCGGATCGGGTCTTGGCTGAGTGAAAACGTGCGATCAAAGGCGTTTGGGCGCGATTCGGCGAGATGATGCGGCGAGTTGGCCCGCGCGGTCGGATTGACCGGATTTCGGGGCCCAAAGGGTCGTCGGTCATCGTGGTGGCGCCAACGGGCGGCGCGGGAGGACGACGTATGGGGCCAGCGGCCTAGGCCCGCATCGCGTCGATCAGCGGTCCAGTGCCCAAGATGTTCATCGCGCGGGTAAGATTGTAGGCAAGCACGTGCAGCGCCATCTCGGTGCGCACTCGTTCCAACGTCTTCATCA
>DATIEU010000316.1:0-4885 GCA_035455565.1 Steroidobacteraceae bacterium
AGCAGTCGTAAGCCCAGTTGCTGCTTGAGAAAAGCGTCCGCCCCTGCAGGCGCTACGGAACAGAGACCGCACGCGATGGTCATCGAGACATTCGACCGCTAAGGTGCGCGCGCAGGGATCGGAGACATCGAATGGACCGACGCATCATCGAGCTCTACGACGAATACACCCACGCGCCGCTCGCCCGGCGCGATTTCCTCGAGCGTCTCGCGACCCTCGCGGGCGGGATGGGATCGGCGCTGGCGCTGCTCCCGCTGCTGCAAGCGAACAAGGCGGCCGCCGCGCAGGTTCCCGCCGATGATCAACGACTCAAGAGCGAGCGCGTATCGTTCCCGGGACCGGAAGGCGAGTTGCGCGGCTATCTCGCACGGCCGGCGGACGCGAAGAAATTGCCCGGCGTGGTCGTCATTCACGAAAACCGCGGGCTCAATCCGCACATCGAGGACGTGACCCGGCGCATGGCGCTCGAGGGCTTCGTCGCGCTGGCCCCCGACTTTCTGTCAGGCAAAGGCGGCACTCCGGAGAACGAAGACCAGGCGCGTGAGCAGATCGGCAAGCTCGAGCCCGACTGGACGCTCAAGGCCGCGCTCGCAGCGGCCGAGTGGCTGCGCACGGAAGACCGTTCGACGGGCCGCGTCGGTGCCGTGGGCTTCTGCTGGGGTGGCGGCCTGGTCGGCCGTCTCGCTACCGCCGATCCGAAGCTCAACGCCGGCGTGGTCTTCTATGGACGCGTGCCGCCCCTTGCGGATGTCCCGAAGATCAAAGCGCAGCTGCTGCTCAACTACGCGGGCAAGGACGAGCGCATCAACGCTGACGTGCCGGCATTCCAGAAGGCGCTCGATGACGCTGGTGTGCGTTACTCGCTGCATACGTACGACGGCGTCGAGCACGCCTTTCACAACGACACGTCAGCCGCGCGTTACAACGCCGAGGCCGCACAGCTCGCCTGGAAGCGCACGATCGAGTTCTTCGGGAAGACCCTGAAGGTCGCGTGATTCACGCGAGGCGCTGTTTCAGGCGTTCGATCTCGGCGCGCAGCTCCGCCACCTGCTCCTCGAGTTGTGTCAGGCGCGCATCCGCCGCGGGCGCCGGGGTCGGTGGCTGCTCTTCGATCGCAGGCGCCGCAGGCGGCATGCCAGTGAACAGCTGCGCGTAGCGCGATTCGCGGCGTCCCGGCTCGCGCGGCAGTCTCACCACCAGCGGTCCGTCGGCCCGCGCTGCCAGGCTTTCCAGCGCACTTTCGACTTCCTCGACGCCGCTCATGGCGGCCATGCGACTGGCTCGGCTGCGCAGTTCACCCGGCGTCTGCGGCCCGCGCAACATCAGCTCGCAGAGGATCGCGACTTCCACAGCGGTGAGCTGCAGCGAGCCGAATTCGGCGTTGCAGAAGCGGTGCTGAAACTTGGGCACGCGGCTGCCGAACCCCGATCTCTCGAGGATGAGGTGCTTGTGGTTGAGGGCATCGAGCGTCTGCTGCACGGTCGCCTCGTCGAGCGCCATTACCGGGTCGCGATTGCTCTTCTGATTGCAGGCGTTGGTCAGCGCGTTGAGCGACAGCGGGTACTGATCGGGCGTCGTGATCTGCTTTTCGATGAGGCAGCCGATGACGCGCGCTTCCAGCGTGGTGAGCTCGACTTTCACAAAGGCTCCTTCAACTACGCGCCCGTCGCCAACTGGCGCTTTGCAACCGCCATTGATCCCCTTCCTTCAGGAATCGCAGGTCGAATTCGTAGACATCGGCCGCGAGCGACCAGTCCCCGGCGGCATCGTCCTGCTGGCCCAGCATACCGACCGTGACGCGCGCGGTGGCGATTGTATCGGACGGGAATTTCACGTCCTCGACGCGCGTCAGCAGGTGAATCGACTGGTTGATGAGCAGGTAGCCGCCCACGATGTCGCGCACGGCGGCCTTGTCCTGGCCCTGTGCATCGACGTAGCGATCCGACACCAGCGCCATTACGTCCGACAGGTCGCGCGCTTCGGCGCCCTTCTCGGCTTCCGCGACTAATGCCCGGATCTCATCCTCAGGCGACTGTCCTCCGCCACAAGCCGCAAGCACCAGCGCCGCCAGAAGACCAGCGAAGACAGGCTTCCCACTCGTCGGCACGCGCTTCACCCCGGATTCACTCCGGCGCCCGGCACCGGCGGCCTCGCTGCCGCCGGAACCCTGATCGAACCACGCCAAAATCCATTTGCGGTCAACGCCCTCCACGCCCACGGCAGCCAGCGGAGCAGTGCGAAACTGAGCCACAGTGCCCACGCCAGCATCGCGAGTTTGTACCACCACAGCGAGACGTTGAGCACGCCCGGTTGCGGTAACGGTCCGGAGGTCTGATCGACGAACCAGTTGAGCGAGAACGCGTGGTTTCCCGGCCCCTGGATGCGCATGTCGGGCGACGCGAGCAGACCGTATGGAATCGCGGCAAGGAGGCTGACGAGCGCGACGATGGACAGGACGACGAGGCCTGCCTGGATCGAGTTGAAGTGGGACGTGCTCACGTTCGCATCCCACGACGAACGCCAGCGCATCACGAACATCCACACTGCGAAAGTGAACAGTGCCGCCCACGAAAACGTGCTCAGGCCGAAACCGAGTAACAGCCACTCCTGCGTCTTCAGCGGCGAGCGACGCATTCTGCCGAGCAACACCGCGGCCACGATGAATATGAGCAGCTCCCCCCAGAAAAGGATGGCCGGTCCGACGCCGGGTCCGAAGGCGTACAGCACCCAACGATCCTGCGGAACGTTGATCTGCATCTGGATATTGCTCGCGGCGTGACCGAGATCGACGGGCGGCGTCCGCGAGACGAACCGTATGCCCGCGTCGCTTTGCCAGCTGACATCAAGCGCGTGAGCGCCGGGCAAGAGCGCGATCGCCAGTTCGCCGTTCTGCGGACGCAGGGCGATGCTCTGGCCGTCTACACTCACGCTGTTCACCCGCGCATCCGCGGGCAGGCGCAGTGTGTGGCGCCCGCCTTGCGTGCTTCGATAGCGAAGCTGCAGGCTTGTGCTGGTCGAGCGCTTGCCGATCTGCGTCTGCAGCGAGGCGGCATCCCAGGCGAGCGTCGTTCCCTGCGCAGCTGCGGGACGCGTCACTTCGAGCGCCAGCGCCTCGCCCGCGCGCGGATGAAATTCGTATGACCATTCCCCGGAAGTGAGCTCGGCGGGAAGCACCTCGGGTGTGCCCTCGAACTGCACGCTCCACTGCGGACTGACAGTGAACGTCCAGACCTCCACGCGCGCCGCGTCACTGGCGCTCCTGAGCTCGAGACGCTCGCCGCGCGCGAGACTCGATTGCCACGCAACCCCGGACTCGCCGGCGGGCATGGCGACGAGCACTGTGCCATCGGCACGCATCTCGATGCCCTCCGTCAGCACCGACTCGCGGGCGAGCAAGGGCACGATGACAGTGAACGCGCCGCGCTCCGGCGCGACTCGCTCGACGACCGTGTGGATGCCCCAATCGATGCCCAGCTCGATGCGCCGCGTAACGCGCACGAACGGCGGAAACTGCATGGAGGCTTCGAGGCGCGTGGCTTGTCCAGGTCTGGACTTGCGCACGAGCTCGAGCGTGTTGGTGAGCAGCCGCCCATCGTTGACGCCCGAGAATTCCCAGCCGTCACTGCGAACGTCGATCGCGCGCGGCAGCTGCGGGAACACGAGCTGGACGCTCTCGGCAGCAATGATCCGGCCGGTCAGGCGCACCTCGTGTGTACCGGATCGCAACGGCACCCACAGACGCCGTTCGACATCGCGATACAGGCCGCCATTCGTTTGACCGTCGATACTGATCGCTTCCGGTTCCCAGCGCCCTTCGGCGGCCGGGATCGGGACAGCGACCGTCGTCAGGGTGCTCACGTCGAGCTCGATGTCGAGGGTCCCCTGGGAGGCGACCACTCGTGCGCCCGTGATCTCGGCGCACGCCGGTGCGCACTCGGGTGCGCGCGTGAGGCGCGACTTGAGTTCCTGGAGAAGAGCGGCGTCCGGCGTGTCCGCCCGTCCGGCGACTGGTAACGAGCTGACGGCGAGAACGACCAGCGCTGCAGCAGCGCCAAAGCGCGGGATCCTGGGAAAATGCCGCGGCCAACCGTAAGCGAATCGCACCAGCGCGGCGAGGAGCACCGCCAGGAGCACTATTCCTGCGAGGCGCCAGAGTGAGAGCCATGGTGGTGTCATAACGACGAAGCGGAGCTTCTGAGCCGCGTCGACCGGACCCGACCAGTGGTAACCGTGGCGTACGAAATTCCATCCGGGTATTCCCGGGCCGGTCTGCATGACGGTACCCGCCGCGTAACGCTCGCGGATCTTGCGTTTCAGCATTGAGCCTGTCACGACCACATCTTGAAGCTTGTCCTCCATCCCCTGGGGCAGCGCCCTCGAACCCGATGCGTTCGCTCCTGCGTCTCCCTCAAGCGCGGGTGCGATTTCGGTAGCAGCAACGGGCACGTCCGCTGGCGTGGCGGCGGGCATGTCGAGCCTGACGGCCTGATCCAGAGCTCCGTAGGCAACATCCCGATCGAGCTGCGGGTAAATCGCGAGTCGGGCCTGATTCGCGACGAAGGGAATCAACATGATCACGAGCAGCGCGAAGGCGACGCCGCGATAGACGGACGCCACCTTTCGCAGCGTGCCTTCAGGCGCTTCGCGCGCCAGCAAGGCCGCCAGGATGACGTTGAGCCACAGCCACACCAGTTGATGCTCATCGTGATGGGTGAGCGCGAGCGCGGCCAGCGCCACGGCACCCCAGCGCCAGCCCAGCAATTTGCCGATCGCGAGGCTTGCGATCAGCACCAGAAACAGATCGAGCAACTGCCAGCGCTCGATCCATGCGCTCGGCGCATCGTCGGCGCCGACGACAGCGAGCAGCCGATGGCCCGGTGGCAGG
>DATIEU010000317.1:0-15120 GCA_035455565.1 Steroidobacteraceae bacterium
ATACGGAATTGCGCGCTGTCGCCGACAAGGGCGGCGTTTCCGGTATCTACGTCATGCCTTATCTCAACAATGGGCGTCAGCCGACCGCCGAGAACGTGGTCGTGCACCTCGAACACGCCATCAAAGTGGTGGGCGAAGACCACGTGTCGATCGGCACGGACGGCGGCATTTCGCCCGAGGTCATCGACGATGCGTTCCGCAAGAACTTTGCGGATAACGTGCGCGCGCGGCGTGAAGCCGGCATCGCTGCGCCCGGCGAAACCGAAGAGGGATATCTCTTCGCCAACGACCTCAACACTGCGCGCCGATTCGAGACACTTGCATCCATGTTGTCGAGCCGTGGTCACACAGCAGGCCGCATCGAGAAGATCCTCGGTCGCAACCTCCTGCGTGTTTTCTCTCACGCCTGGCGCGCGTGAACCGGGTATCCCGAGCCGCTACTTGCTGCCTGCGCCGGGCACGGCATCTACCGGCGACTCGAACGCGATGAACAGCACACATGGAACACTGCTGGCGCAGAGCCCGCTGTGCGGACGCTTGGCCGGACCATACGCGTAAGTTCCAGCCTTCAGGATCGCCGCTTCCTGGCCCTCGTAGGTGACGTGCAGCTCACCGGCCACCAACACTATGCGTTCAGCAGAGCTGTGCCAGTGCAGCGGCAGCTTCGACTTCGCCGGGACCTTGAAGAAGACATCTGCATTGGACTTCGCAGGGTCGCCGTGCAACACCGCTATGCGGCAGCCTTCCGGCAGGAATGAAGGACAAGGACCCCACTGAAGCCGGGGATCGTCCGCTGCCCATGCGAGCGCAGGCTCATCTGCCGGCGACTGTGCGTTCGCCGACCATGTGCTGGCCATAACCACGCAGATCGCGAGTGACAATAGATAGAAACTCGGTTCTCTTGTGTGCACGGCGATATCTCCTGTGGATCGAACAGCTACCCGCAACGGAACGGCCACCGAACCTCCCGGCTCAGCGGCCGGCCGATTGCAGGCTCTAGGCAGCCTTCCCCGCGGCGAGTGCGTGAACGTCGGCAGCTCTCAAGGCCTTGCCGCCGATCGCCCAGTCGCCGCCTTCGAACTCGTTGATCCGCACCCAGGTGACCGGGCGCATGTTCTCGCCTTCCACGGCGATCATGGCCTCGGTGACCTTCGCGATGAGTTCCTTCTTCTGAGTCGTGGTGAAAACATCCTTGATCACGTCAATCGTAACGAGGGGCATCATTCATCTCCTTCAAGTTGCGGCCGCGGAACCATTCCTGAGCCTGGTGCGAGAAGGTTCGCACGCAGGATCCGTGCAAGCTTGCAGACGGCCTGGAGAAATCCTGTAGATCTTTGGGGGAATCGCCCGCCCTGATCTATGCTTTCCGCAAATGATCTACGGGTTCGGTGAATTCGAGCTGGATCTCGCCACCATGGAGCTGCGTGCGGGCGGCAGGGCGGTGGGTGTCGAGCCGCAGGTATTTGCGCTGCTGGCGCTCCTGGTCGGCAACAGCGAGCGCCTGGTCTCCAAGGACGAGATCATCGAGAAGGTCTGGGACGGGCGCGTCGTTTCAGATGCGGCCGTGGCAAGCCGCGTCAAGTCCGCGCGGCAGGCGCTGGGCGATGACGGCAAGTCGCAGAAATTCATCCGCACGATCCACGGCCAGGGATACCGATTCGTCGCGGCGGCCCGCGCCTCGCGAAGCGAAACCGTGGTAGCCACCACGGAGACCCGTGGCAGCCCGGACGACCTGAACACGATGGTTCATCAGCTCGAGCGCATTGCCCGGCCCTCGCTCGCGGTATTGCCGTTCCGGATGATCGGCGGCGATGAACGGTACGCTGCCCTGGCGAGCGCGCTACCGGACGAATTGATCGCCGATCTCGCACGGCTGCAATGGCTCTTCGTCACGGCGCGCGGTTCGTCATTCCGCCTGCGTCCGGACGAGACGGAATTCGGCGACATCGGCCGCCTGTTGCGCGTTCGCTATTGCCTCCACGGCGCACTCGAGGTCTCCGAGCCCAGCCTCGCCGTCACAGTCCAGCTCATCGACACGAGGGACGGCGGCATTGTCTGGGCCGACCGCTTCTCCGGACGCATCGATGACGTGCACGCCATGCGCGAGCAAATCCGTTCGCAGGTTCTCGTGGCGCTCGAGATCCGCATTCCGATGCACGAAGCGAGCCTCGCGCGACTGTCGGCCGTGGAAAATCTCGACGCGTGGTCCGCCTATCACCTCGGATTGCAGCACCTCTATCGCTTCAACCGTCTCGACAACGCTGCGGCCGCCGCCCTCTTCGAACGTGCGATTGCGCTCGACCCATCGTTTGCACGCGCGCACGCGGGCGTGTCCTTCGTGCACTTCCAGACCGCGTTCATGCACTACACGAACGACTTCGCCGGCGCGGTCGGTCGCGCACGCAAGTTCGCCGAACGAGGGATCGAGCTCGACCCGCTCGATCCTTTCGTCAACTTCACCATGGGACGCACCTATTGGCTCGAGGGCGATCTCGACACGAGCCTCGGTTGGCTGGAGCGTGCGACGGACATCAGCCCGCACTTTGCTCAGGGCATCTACGCACGGGCGTGGACCGAGGCGCTGGCAGGTCGAGCGATCGATGGCCGGCAACATGTGGACCTGGCGATGCGCCTGAGCCCGCTCGATCCGCTCCACTACGCAATGCAGGCCACCCGCGCATTCACTCACATGGCCCTCGGCGAGGATGCGGAAGCGGCACACTGGGCGGAACGCGGCGCACGTTCGCCCGGCGCGCATGTACTGATCGCGATGATCGCATCCGCGGCGCACACGCTGAAGGGTGACAGCGAACGTGCGGCCTTCTGGACCGCGAATGTGCGCGACAGAAATCCCGCCATGACGCGCGAGGATTTCTGCCGGGCGTTCCCCATGAAGTCGGAAGCGATGCGCAGGCGCGTGCTGCAGGCGCTCGAGCAGTCGGGATTCTGAGCGGCAAGCAGGATTCGTGCTCACATGTTCCGGTCGTTCCCCTGGCAAGTACTCCTGTTGAAGCTTGCCGCGTTGTTTGCTTTTTGCGGCGGGCCGCTCGTACTGGCGGACGCGCTGAAGACTCAAATGGACAAGAACGTCGCATTCGCAATCGCCTTCCTGCCGACGCTCGGCCTGATCTTTGGCGTCTGGTCACTCTGGGAACCTGCACCCAACCGCTGGGACAATGCCATGGTGACCGTCGGCGCTCTCGCTGCAGTCGCACTGCTTGGAACGAATGTGTACGCGGTTCTTGAACTCATGAATGACCCCGAGCGAGCCGACGCGGGTCTCATCAGGCTGGGAATTGCGGTGGGCGTGGTGTTTGTCGCCTACTATGCGCATGCCTCACACAAGTTCTTCGCCTCCCGGCGCGCAGCCGCCTGAAGGGTTGATCCATGCGTCCGAGCATTCGTGTCCTGACACCAGATGATGCGGGGTTGCTGGATTCCCTGTTGGACACCTTTGGTGAAGCCTTCGAGGACGTCGCCGGCTATTGCCGAAAGCGACCCGATTTGGAGTATCTCCGGAGCCTGCTGGCAGGTGACAATTTCATCGCGATCGTCGCGATGGAAAGCGCCAAAGTGGTCGGCGGCCTTGCCGCCTACGAGCTCCGGAAATTCGAACAGGAGCGCAGCGAGATCTACATCTACGATCTGGCCGTGTCGGCAACGCATCGACGCAGAGGCATCGCGACGGCACTGATTGACGAACTGAAGAAGGTGGCCGCGGAGCGGCAGGCGTACGTCATCTTCGTGCAGGCAGACCTTGGCGATGCTCCGGCGATCGCGCTGTACACAAAAATGGGCCGGCGCGAGGATGTACTCCACTTCGATATCGCAGTTCCCGGCTGATGAATGCCGTCTAGGTCCAATCTGCGGTTGCGTTCGGCGCACAAGGAGTGAGCGATGTTCGATCACATTGGTCTGGGTGTCAGCGACCTGAAAGCGAGCAAGGCGTTTTTCCTCAAGGCACTCTCGCCATTGGGTGTGGGAGTCCTGATGGAATTTCCGGAGGCCGTGGGACTGGGGCAGGGAGAGAACAAGCCCTCCTTCTGGCTCGGCGCGGCAGGAGGCAAACCATCGCCGATTCACATAGCCTTTGCCGCCGACCGCCGCGCACAGGTGGATGAGTTCTATCGCCTCGCCATGGCAGCGGGTGGCAAGGACAACGGGGCTCCGGGCATTCGCGCTCACTATCATCCGGACTACTACGGCGCCTTCGTCATCGGGCCGGACGGTCACAACGTGGAAGTCGTCTGTCATCAGCCGCAATGACGGAATGGCTGGCTAGCCTGCCGCACGCGCGTCGGCAAGGAGGAAGCGATGCTGATTCGAAGAAGCCGAACCGAGGATTTCGGCGCCATCCTGGCAATCATCAATGACGCCGCACAGGCTTATCGCAGCGTCATACCAGAGGACCGTTGGCACGATCCCTACATGCCACAGCACGAGCTCGCGCAGGAGATCGCTGCCGGCGTCGTCTTCTGGGTGGCTGAGGAAGACCAACGCCTGGTGGGCGTGATGGGAATCCAGGACAAGGGCGACGTCGCGCTCGTACGTCACGCCTACACCGCGACGACACTGCAAAGGAAGGGAGTCGGAACGAAGCTGTTGCGTCACGTCGAAGGGCTGACTGACAAACCCATACTCATCGGAACGTGGGCGGACGCCTCGTGGGCGATCGACTTCTACCGGCGGAACGGATTTACGCTGCTTGCGCATGAGGACAAGGATCGCCTCCTCCGAACCTACTGGTCGATCCCTCTGCGGCAGATCGAAACGTCGGTCGTCCTCGCCGATGAGCGATGGTTGGCGCCTCGAGCTTAGGCGATACACCAATGCTGAACACCTACCGTGGTTCGTGCCATTGTGGCGCGGTGCGCTTCGAGGCGGATCTCGATCTTTCGCAGCCGACGTACCGCTGCAACTGCTCCATCTGCCGGCGCAATCGTTTCTGGCCGGCGGTCGCACGCGAGGGCGGCTTTCGACTGCTCGCGGGCGAGGACAGCCTCACCAGGTATCTCTTCAACACGAGGAAGAACGAGCACTTCTTCTGCCGCGTTTGTGGAGTTCGCGCGTTCGGCGTCGGCAACGAGACGCCGATGGGCAAGATGTACGGCGTCAACATCGGCTGCCTGGAGGGCATTTCCGAGGAAGAGTTGGCGCGTCTGCCGATCACGTACGTCGATGGCATGCACGATCGCTGGCAAAGCGCACCTGAACACACGGCGCATCTCTAGTATCGGGCTGTGCCTGGTTGGGCTGCTCACCGCCGTGCCTGCCTGGGCGGCGAACGAGCCCGCGGCGCTCAAGACGTTGAACGCGGTGCGGTCGCAGGGCTGCGATGGCCGCAAGGGCCTCGCCACGCCATTCGTGCTGAACGGCGAGCTCACTGGCGCCGCGCGCGAGATGTCGCAGGGAGCGACGCTGCGCGATGCGATGTCCCACCTTCCGCATCGACTACAGCGCACCACTTCGATCGTCATTCGCAACGCTACGAGCGAAACCTCGCGGCGGCGCGTGCTGGCCGATGAGTTCTGCAGCGACGTCCTGGACAGTGGGCTGCGGCTCGCGGGCGTGCTCGAACGCGGCAAGGATGTCTGGATCGTGCTGGGCGCGCCGTTCGCGACACCGAATGCGGCGGAGGTTCGTGCCATGAACCTGCGCGTGCTCGAGCTCATCAACGAGGCGCGCGCCCGCAAGCGTCGCTGCGGCCGCACGCTGTATCAACCCGCGGGTCCGCTCGAGCTCGCCCCGGCGTTGAACAAGGCGGCGCTGGCGCATGCGAAAGACATGGCGGCTCACAGCTTCATGGCTCACAAGGGCAGTGACGGCAGCTGGCCGGCGCAGCGCGCGACACGCGCAGGCTACTACTGGCGCACCGTCGGCGAGAATGTCGCCGCGGGTTCCGGGACACCCGAGCAGGCCGTGAAGGACTGGCTCGAGAGCCCGGGACACTGCGCCAACCTGATGAACGTGGCATACACGCAGACCGGTATCGCGGTCGTGTTCGACCCGGAGAGCGCGGGCGTCGTCTACTGGGCGCAGGTGTTCGCCGCACCCGCCGCGCGCTGACGTTCAGGCGAGCGCGTAGAGATAATCGACGTACGAGCGCACCGCGCCGTCGAGGCCTTGCAGCAGCGGATTCTTCGAGTCGATGAGGAAATATTCGTCCGGCGCATGGGCACGCAGGCCGTGTCCCAGTCCGAAGTGTCCCGCCGGCAAGCTGATCGGTGCGCCGGTGAATACATAGCCCGGCCATGAACCGCCGCGGCGTGGCCACAGGATCGGGTCGATGCCGCTGTCGCGATACACCTTGACCTGGGCCTGAATCAAACGCGCATCCGCTGCGGTGGTCGTCGGGTCGTAGCCGCCGCTCGCATTCACCTCGATGTCGCCGAAGCCTCGCTTGGCGAGATGCGCCTTGATCTTGGCGACTGCGTCGTCAAACGTCATGTCGGGTACCAGGCGCAGGTCGAGCTTGGCCGCGGCCTTGTGCGGCAGAATCGTCATGCCGCCGGGACCGGTATACCCACCCACCAGGCCTTCGATGTTGATGGTGGGACGTGCGCACATGTCCTCGAGCGCCTGGCGCCAATCGGCATCGCGCGCCCAGTGCGTCGCGCCGAGCCCGGCCTTGGTCTTGGCCTCGTTCATGCGCGTGGCCGCGACGTCGAGCATCTTCTCTTCCGCGGCCGACAGCGGCCTGGCATTGTCCACGTAATTGTCGATCGCGGGATCGCCGTTCGGGCCGATCATCGTGTTGAGCGCCTGCACCAGATGCCACGACGGGCTGTCGAGGCGTGCGCGATTGCTCGAATGCACGTCCTTGCTCGGACCGCGGCCCCACTTCTCGCCGCTCGATACGAGCTCGACTTCCACCACGCCCTTGGCGCCCAGCGAAACCGTTACCGTGCCGTCGGTCCCCTGTCCCGCTTCCGGCATGAAGACCCCCTCGCATTTCGCGAGCGCCTCGCGCACCGCGGGCGTGTGCACGATCTGCCGGAAGTGCGGCGAGCCAATCTCCTCCTCGCCCTCCGCCACCAGCACGAGATTGACCGGAACCTTGCCGCCCGCATTGCGAATCGCGTGCAGGGCTGCGAGGAACATGGTCTCCGGGCCTTTCTGGTTGACTGCGCCACGGCCCATGATCACGGTGCCGAGATCCGGAAGATCGAGGAGGCGGGCCTCCCAGGGTGGCGACATCCACTCCTCCGGGTTGGCCTGCTTGACGTCGTACATGAAATAGACGCCGACGGTGCGCCGGGCGCCCGCATCGAGCGTCGCGAAAATCCCCGGCTGGCCGTCGGTCGGCACGCGCTCGGCGCGCTGGAAGCCGGCGTCGCGCAGCATCAGCATCGTGAGCTCGCAGCCTTCATTGACGCCGCGGTTCTCGGCGGCGATCGAAGGCTGACGAATCCACTGCTGCAGCATCGCCACGGTCTGGTCGCGATGGCGCTGGATCTGGTCGTAGACCGGCTTGCGGCTGGGGGCAGCGTGCGCTTGCCGCGCGAGTGCGAGTGTCGCACCCGTCGCCAAAGCGCCGCCGAGAAAGGCGCGGCGTGTCTGGTTTTTCATGTGCGCAAGATTAGCGCACTTTGTTGCCGGAATTGAATTGTGTCAGGCGATACTGCAACGCGCCTTCGACATCCAGGTACGCTTCACTTACGTCCTGGAAACAATCTCGCACCACTGGGTCTGCCGCGCGTTCACCGTAGTGCTCGCGCAGCGCGTGGTAGGGCTGCGCGATGCGATCGAATGCGGCTTCCAGATCCGCGCGCGGGCTCTCGCGCTCGACCGCGCGACGAAAGTCGAAGGCGGCGCGGGCGAGATCCTGGGCGGTTTGCTCCGCTGACACGCGATCGAGCGGGTCGCGCCGCACCTCGTCATAGAGGCGTGCAGTGCGTTCCTCGAGAGCGTCGGACGCATTCATGAGCCTGCCTCCCATCGCCGCACAGGCCGCGAGCGTCACGGCGAGGCCAGTCACCACGACTTTCATGGCGCCTCTCCTTATCGTTATGCGGGCTGCGATGCAGCCGCTTCGGCGACGTTTTTGGAGGGAATGTGCGCGGAGAAAGTTCAGCGCGCGACTGTCGCAGCCGGGCGACTAGTGCGCGGCAACATCGACGAGGATCTTCACGCCGTCCTGGCGATGCAGCCGCTCAAAGCCATCGCGGATGAGGCCGCCAAATGCAATTTTTTCCACCCAGCCCTGCGTTGGATAGGCGCCTGCCGCCATTTCCTCGATCACGCTCGGGAACGCACCGCACGAGAGCGCGACCCCGGTGATGCGCGCTTCCGACATGAGCATCAGCATCGGGTCGATCTGGATTGGCCGCGTGTGGATCGCGACCACGACGACATTGCCGTCCACGGCCGTCCCCTCGAGCGCGGCGCGAAACGCCGCCGGCACGCCCGCCGCATCGATGGAGGCATGGGCGCCGCGATTGCCGGTCAGATCGCGGATCGCGGAAACCACGTTGGTCTCACGTGGATCGAGGACGGTCTCGGCACCGAGTTGCTCGAGCACCGCGCGCCGGGCCGGCGAGGGATCGCTCATGATCACGCGCAGCCCGCGCCGGCGGAGCGTGAAATAGATGCCGATGCCGATAGGCCCGGCACCATGCACCGCGACCGTCTGACCGGCCTCGACACGGCAGCGGTTGACGGTCGCAAAAGCAATGGCAAGCGGTTCGATGAGCGCGCCCTGCTCGCCCGACATGCCGGCGGGCAAGGCATGCGCCATGGAGCGGCGCACGACGGTGAACTCGGCGAGGCCGCCGCCGTTGCGGTTATAGCCGTGAAACGCGAGCAGCCCGCAATGGTTGTATTGGCCGGCGCGGCAGTACAGGCAGTTGCCGCAGGTTTCGACGGGCTCGACCGCGACCCGCATGCCGCGCTCGAGATCCTCGATGCCCTCGCCCACCTGGACGACTTCGCCGCACATCTCGTGACCGAGAATCACGGGGTTGCGCACGCCGGTGAGCGGGTGCGGCTCGGTGCGCGTCGCAATCGGGCCGTCGTAGTACTCGTGCAGGTCGCTGCCGCAGATGCCGTTGAAGAGGATGCGCAGCTTCACTTCGCCGGGGCCCGGCTGCGGCTCGGGCACGTGTTCCAGTCGCAGGTCTTCACGGCCGTAAAAGACTGCAGCGCGCATCGCGATTCCCGTCAGCTGCGCGCCTTGAGTTGCGGCGCGTGATGGCGGATGTGGTCTTCCATGAAGGTCGAGATGAAGTAGTAGCCGTGGTCGTAACCCGGATGCATCCGCAGGGTCACGTGGGTGTCCGAGCGGCGCGCGTGATCGGCAAACACTTCGGGATAGAGCTGCTCAGGCAGAAACTTGTCCGCTGCGCCCTGGTCGATGAGGATCGGCCGCGGATCGCGGCGACGCGTGACCAGCACACTCGCGTCATATTCCTCCCAGGTCTTCTGGTCCGCGCCCAGGTAGCCACTGAAAGCCTTCTGCCCCCAGGGACAGCGCATCGGCGCGGCAATCGGCGCGAATGCCGACACCGACCGGTAGCGATCGGGATTGCGCAAGGCGCACACGAGGGCGCCATGGCCACCCATCGAATGACCGAAGATGCCTTGCGCGTCGGGTCGCGCCGGAAATTCCTGCGCGATGATTTCCGGCAGCTCGCGCGTCACGTAGCTGTACATGCGGTAGTGCTTGGACCACGGAGCCTGAGTGGCATCCACGTAGAAACCGGCGGCAAGACCGAAGTCCCAACTGGCGTCGTCGCCCGGCAGACGCGCGCGTGGACTCGTGTCCGACGCAACCAGCATGAGCCCATGCTCGGCGGCCAGGCGCTGCGCGCCCGCCTTGATCATGAACGTCTCTTCGGTGCAGGTCAGGCCCGCGAGGTAATAGAGCACCGGCACGCGTCCCGCCTTGGCCTGGGGCGGGACGTACACCGAGAACTTCATCTCGGTGGCGCACTCACGCGAATCGTGAGCGTAAAAGGCCTGCCGGCCCTCGTAGCACTTGTGTTCCGAAACCAGTCGCAACGTGGTCATGGCTGTCCTCAGGTGAGATCGCGGAGTATGACCTCAGCGGCCGTGACCTTGCCAGCGCGTGCAAACTCGACCTTGACTTTCGTGCCGGGCGGATCGCTCCGGAACCGCTTGCGCAGGTCGGGCAGCGGCACATCGTCAGCTGGGGTCCCGTCCACCTTCACGATCTGATCGCCCGCCTCGAGGCCGGCACGATCTGCGGGCCCGCCCGCCATCACGTCGACCACGTCGAAGGAGCCACCGCCCTCCGTGACGTTGATCCACATGCCGGAGCGATCGAAGACGTCGGGCTGTGAGTCATTTGCGTTGCGCTCGAAATAGATGACCTTGCGGCCGTAATCGAACACCAGGTTGAAGCGTTTGAGCACACCCGCACCGACATTGCCCGCGCTGTACTCATTCGTGAAGGAGCCCTTGGTCTGCAGAGTGAGCTCGGTTACGGGGCGCTTGATCTCGACGCTCCCCAGCCTGAGCACGTTCGCGCGCGCGATCGCCGAGCGCGAAGGCCCGCCGACACCCCATCCCGTCACGCCTTCGAATCGCGGCCGGTATTTGCCCTTGAGCTTGTGCTTCTCGACAAACGGCGCGAACAGATCCAGCGAAGAGCGACTGCCGGTGTCGATGTCGAACACCCCCTTGATCCCGTCGATCGCGCCTTCGACCTGCGGCACGTGCTCGTTGAACTGGAAGGGCACCGCCGTGCCCGGGCCGTTGTAGACGACCTGCTCGGGATCGGTGAGCGTGAGCTGGCTCGACTGGTAATCGATGCGCACCACGAAGCGCTTGAATACTTCGTATCCCACCAGGCCGAGCGCCGGGACGCCTTCGACGTTGCTGAATGTCCCGAGCGGAAAGACGTAGAACTTCGGGTTGTCGATGAACGCAGCGCCGATCTCGATCCGCGCGAGCTGCGTCAGGCTGATGTCTTCGGACTCTTCGCCCACGCCCCTGCCTTCGAGCTTGCCCTCGGTCCTGAGGCCGAGCTCCTTTGCGACGGCCGGTGTCACGATGTTCGCGCCCCCCGTGTCGCAGAGCAGGCGGTAGGGCCCGCGCCCGTTCAACTTCACCTGGACGTAAATGTGATTGTTGATGAGGTCGAACGGCACCGTGGTCGAGGTCGCGTGATTGGCGAAGCCGAAGTCGCGCACGGGCGGTGCCGGCATCGCGAATTTCGCCGGCTCGATCTGCGCATTGAACTCGAGCGCTTCGAGAGCGATCACCGTTTCGTACCTGGGATCGCCCGAGCTCACTCGTAACGCGTGGGCGACGCTTACCCCGGCGACCTCGCGGTAGTCAGAAAAATAGATCGTACTGGTGCGAGTCGAGGCTTTCTCGACCTGTCGTGCGATCTGGTGCGTGGCACGGTCGATCCATAACTCGAATGGGCGCCCGCCTTCGGGCGTAATGCGCACGATGTCGAAATGTTGCTCGCCCTGGCGTTCCTCGCCTGCGAACTCGATCTGACCCGGACGCCGGCCGGTCCAATAGGAGAAGCTGCGCCGGTAGACTTCGTTGGCGGCGACGAGCCGTGCTTCGACCCCGTCATCGATGCGGACCTGGCCCGCGCCATCCTGCGACCAGGCGTTCTCTCCGTCGAAACCATTCGCCCCGGAAGTCGAGCCGAGCTCGTAGCGGTCGACGAAACGACCGCTGACGTTGTCCTCGAGCGAGGTTGCATACCCCTTGAGGCCGCCGGTGACGAGCGTGACTGTCGATTGCGTCGTGCGGATGCGGTCGATCGCGGCGCCGCCGGCGGCGGTCTTCGCACGCTCGAGCACGTCGTGGGCGCGATCGGCGCTTGCGGGCGCTGAAACCAGCAGGACGCAGAGTAACGCCAGCTTGCCGCGCGTCGATCGCATGGAGTGGGTCCGCCACGGAAAGGCCCGGCAGTGTGCCGCAACCCGCCGTAACAGTCACGACGGGCTACGAGATCGGGATTGCGGATCGATCAGGGTCGGGCGGCGACGGTCGCCTGGGCAGCATTCAGCGTCGTCGGGGTGAGCGCATAGCGCACCACCATGCGCGCCACGTGGCCGTGCTGCGAGCTCCAGTGAACGAGCTTGGTGCAGACCGCGCGCACTTCCGCAACTGACGGGTACGCGAAGGCACTGGGCGCAAAGCGCGCGCCGCCGAAGTCTTCATTGAGCGTCACGCCGTTCTCGGCCCAGTCGGCAAAGTTCTGGTCGTTGCGGGCGTAAAGCTCGATCGCGGTGACGTTGGCACTCGCCGGGACATCCACGCACAGCTCGACGGGAGTGGCATCCGCCTCTTCGCAACCGCTCGCGTCGTTGCCGAGTTTCAGTGTCCGCGCCTTGCAGGCCGGCACGCGCACGACCGATTCGGTCGTCTGCTCGATAGCTGCGGTATTCGCGAGCGCGGCCAGCTCCTCGTGTTCGCCGCCCAGGAGCTCCAGCTTGGCAGTGGAAGCGACCAGCGCCTGGAGCTGGTCCGTGAGCTCCTGGCGCAACTCGCGCGTGTCTTCGCGCGTGCGTTCGGCGCGCAGCTCCGAATAAGCGAAGCCGCCGACCGCCGAGGCGACCAGCAGTGCCACCATCCACATCAAGGAGCGCATCGCGTTGCGCTTGGGACGCGTGTCGGCCTTGACCTTCGCGCGCAACGACAACATGAGCTGGCTCAGCGCCGTCAGCATTGTCGCCGCCGCGCCGATCATCGCAGCCAGAATCGTCTCTGACAGCCCCATGCCGAAACTCCGTGAGTCCCGCGTTTAACTCATTGCGAGGACGCCGCGGGACTCTATCGGCGGCATTCCGTCCTAGCCCATACGCGTTTGGCAATTTCGACGCGCTGCCGCGGCTGTCGCCAGTTGGAGACAGGGGCTTATGGCCTGCCGTGGCCTGGAACCCTGCTGTAGAGGACCAGGGCGATGCCGCCCAGAACGGCGATTGAGGCAAGCACGAGGCGGCCGGTGAACCGCTCATCGAGCAACAGGATGCCGCCGAACGCGGCGATGACGGGCACGGACAGCTGCACCGCCGCGGCGCGCAGTGCCGCGAGCCGGCGCACGGCGGCGTACCAGATCACGTAACCCAGTCCCGACGCGATCGCGCCCGATGCCACGGCCAACGCGACGCCCGGCGTAGTGGCGTGATACTCGCTCGCGAGCAGCGCACTGCTCAGGAGCGTAAGCGGCACGCTCCAGATGAAGTTGCTGGCGGTGGCGCGTAGTGGATCGGCGACCCCGCGCCCGCGCAGCGAATACACGCCCCAGGCAAGCCCGGCCAAAGCCATCAGCAAGGCCGCCAGGAGCGGCGGTGCCCCGAGGCCGGGCGCCACGAGGTAGACGAGGCCCGCAAAGGCGAGCGCGAGACCCGTCCAACCGGCGACGGCCAGGCGCTCACCGGAAGCGAGCCCGGCCACGATCATCGTGATCTGCACGGCACCGAAGAGAATCAGCGCCCCTGTCCCGGCCGTGAGTGACAGGTAGGCATACGAAAAAGCGATGGCGTAGACGAAGAGCGCCAGCGCGGCCCGAGGATCGAACCCGGACCAGGGGCGCGTGCGCTGCCGCCACGCCACGAGTGCCGCGAGCAGCACTGCACCCGACACGAGGCGCACGCTGGTGAACGTCGCCGCATCGATGAGACGAGCACCGAGCGCTAGCCGGCAGAGGAGCGAGTTCGCGGCAAATGCACACATCGCCGCGGCGGCAAGCGTCGCAGTCCAGAGCGGAGACGCAGACTGCATTCAGCGAGCTGCGGTCGATGCCTGGAGGCGTGCCGCCACGGCTTCGGCCTGGCCCAGAGCCCGCAGCAGGTTCTCGCCCGCGAGGAGCTTCAGGTCCCGATCCGACCAGCCGCGCCGCATGAGCTCGGCGAACAGGTTCGGATACATCGAGACATCAGCGAGATCTTCGGGAAGAAAAGTGGTGCCATCGAAATCCCCGCCAATGCCGATGCTGTCGACGCCTGCAACATCGCGCACATGCTCGATGTGATCGGCGACGCCGGCAGCGGTCGTTTTCGGCAATTTGAGGTTGCCCAGGATCTCCTTCGCGAGCGCTTGACGCTCCAGGTCGGTCCTAACGTCCTTGGAGCGGCGGTTGAACTCCTCGATCGCGGGCTGGGTGATCTTGGCGACCTCCGGATCGATGAACCCGGGGACGAACGTCACCATGAATACACCGCCATTGCGCTTGAGGTCCCTGAGGACGTCGTCCGGGGTGTTGCGCGGCACGTTGCAGATCGCCTGCGCACCGGAATGCGAAAAGATCACGGGCGCCTGCGACACGCGCAGCGCATCGCGCATGGTGTCGACGGAGGTGTGCGACAAGTCGACCAGCATGCCGATGCGATTCATTTCGCGCACCACGTCCTCGCCGAACGCGGTGAGGCCTTGGTGCGCCGGCGGCATCTGCGCCGCTGAGTCGGCCCAGTCCGTGTGCGTGTTGTGCGTCAGGGTCATGTAGCGCACGCCAAGGTCGTAGTAGGCGTGCAGCGCCCCGAGCGAGTTCTCGATCGCATGCCCGCCCTCGATCCCGAGAAGCGAGGCGATGCGTCCCCTGGCGCGCGCCGCGCGAATCTCCTTGACCGTGCCGGCGAACTGGAAGGTGTCCGTGTAGCGCGCGATCACGCGGCGCGCGATGTCGATCTGCTCGAGCTGCGTGCGCGCGAAGCCGCTCGGCAGCTCGCCCGGGATGTACACCGACCAGAATTGCGCACCGACACGCCCCTCACGCAGCCGCGGAATGTCGGTATGGCCCGTGGTCCGGCTACGAAGATCATAGGCCGCCACGTCGCCCGGCGCTTTCTCATAGTCACGAATCGCCCACGGCAAATCATTGTGGCCGTCGATGAGTATCGTGTGGTCGAGCAACTTCCTGGCGCGCTCGAGGTACGGATCGTCGGCGCAGGAGCCGAGTACCGGGGTGAGCAGAACGAACAGCAACACAGTCCAACGGAGCAAACGTCGCATGGAATCCTCACGGCGGTGAAGGCAGGCGGGTGATTATAATTCGCGCCATGTGCGCGCGTTTCGTCTCCCGCATCATGGCCGCAGTGGAGCGTGCCCTACAAGTCCGCTGGGACGACCCGTTCGAGTTGCTGTACAACGCAGCGCCCAGCATGCAGCTCTCGGTGGTGACGGCGGGCGAGGAAG
>DATIEU010000318.1:0-2595 GCA_035455565.1 Steroidobacteraceae bacterium
CGGCCCCACGGGTACTCGTCATCGGACTGGGCCTGCATGTCCTCTACGTGGACGGGCGCGCGGTCGATCACGGCGCGTCCAATCGCAGAGCCGCGGTTGAGGGGAGCGTCGAGAGTCTTCGGTACATCGCCGAAACCTGCAGCGTGGCGCACGCTTTGGCCCTCTACGAGGAAAATGCGAGCGTCAGTGGCATCGCAGATGCGGGCGGCGCGAACCGCAACCGCCTCGAGCACGGGCTGCACATCAGTGGGTGAATCAGAGATCACGCGCAGCACCTCGCTGATCGCGGTCTGCTGCTCCAGCGCCTCCTTCGTCTCGTTGAAGAGACGAACGTTCTCGATCGCGATCACGGCCTGCGCCGCGAAGGTCTTCAGGAGCTCCTCGTGCCGAGGTTCGATCGGTCCCGGCTCGGCCCATCCCACGGTAATCACGCCGACCACCTCGCCCCAGCGCAAAAGCGGCACGCCCAGAATCCTGCGGTAGTGCAACCGGCCGGCGAGATCCTTGTCGTAGCCGGCATCCGCCCGTATGTCTTCGATCTGCACCGCCCGCTTTTCGAGAACCACGCGCCCGGCCGCACGCAAGCGACTCGGCTTCGCTGGGAATCCGCTTTGGGCCGCTGAAAGGATATCGGGAGGCCAGCCGTCGGTGGAGACCCAGTGCAGCTGCTCGCCGTCGTATCGGAAAACGTTCGCAGACACTGCGTCGCACAGCTTCGTGGCCCTGCGCACGATCGCCTCGAATACCGGCTGGGTGTCGGTCGGAGTGCCCGAGATCACTCCCAGGATCTCGGCAGTCGCGGTCTGTTTCTCGAGCGCTTCCTTGGTCTCGTTGAACAGGCGCACGTTCTCGATGGCGATCGCCGCCTGGTCGGCGAAGGTCTGCAGCAGCTCGACCTGCCGCGGCGGCGTCTCCCCGGGTTCGCGCCACGCGACCACCAGCGCGCCGAGCGGTCTGCCTTCGCGCAGCATCGGCGCACCGAGCATCCTGCGCCAGTGGCCGGTCGTGACCGAGTGCGGGTCATAACCCGGGTCCGCCGCGGCATCCGGGATCTCGACGATGGACCTGGCGAGGATAGTGCGCCCGCTGAGAAGCTTCGGGCTCGGCGGCGAGGGATAAATCTTCCCAAAGTACTCGAGTGCCTCCTTCGACCAGTTATGCGTCGCGCCCAGGTGCAGCAGCGTGCCGTCGAAAGGGAAGATCCCCGCGAGCTCAGCCCCGCACAGCGTGACCGCGCTCTTCAGGATGGCGTCGAAGACCGGCTTCGTATCCGCGGGCGAGCCGGCGATCACTTTCAGGACCTCGGCCGTTGCCGTCTGCCTCTCGAGCGCCTCCTTTGTCTCGTTGAAGAGGCGCACGTTCTCAATCGCGATCACCGCCTGGTCGGCGAAGGTCCTGAGAAGCTCGATCTGGTGGTCGGTGAACGGCCCGGGCTCGCGACGCGTGACGGCGAGACCGCCGATCGCTACGCCTTCGCGCAGCATCGGCACGGCGAGCAGGCTTCGATACCCTCGCGTGCGCGCACCCGCGCGGAACTCAGGCGAATACGCCGGATCGGTTTCCATGTCCGTCGACCAAGCCGGGGCTTTGCTCAGCACCGCCTTGCCGAGCGCTGCCTCGCCGGTAAGCCGCGCCGGGAAGAGCTTCCTCAGCGATTCGGTCCCGGCTTCGCTCAACGCGGTGTGCGCCGCGAGTTGCAGCATGTCGTCGACGCATCGCACGACCACCGCGTAGGTCGCGGCGAACAGTCGCTGCGCGCTTCTGGCGATCGCATCGAACACGGGTTGCGTGTCGGCCGGCGAGCTCGCGATGACCTTCAGGATCTCGGCGGTGGCCGTCTGCCGCTCGAGCGATTCCTTCGTCTGGTTGAAGAGGCGCGCATTCTGGATTGCGATGACCGCCTGCTCGCAGAAGGTCGTGAGCAGCGCGATTTCCTTCTCGGAGAACGGCCCGACGCGGTCGCGGCCGACAAATACTGCGCCAATGCCGCGCCCGCCGGAGATCATGGGCGCGAAGACGATTGCCTTCGAGCCGGTGATCCGGCAGCCTTGTCGAATCGCTTCGGGGACGTCCGCGCCGTGCTCCACGTCGGGGAAATGCGCCACTCCACGCCGCAGGTTGAGCACCTTCCCGCCCTCGCGCGTCGGCCCGCTGCGCATCCATTCGATGTACTCGTCGCGGTTGCGGCCGCGATAGGCGCCGAGGTGAATTGCGCCGTCCTCGCCGAGCAGGTTGATGCCGATCTGCTCGGACTGGAATATCTGCGCGCAGCTCTCGGCGATCGCCTCGAACACCGGCGCGGCGTCGGCAATCGAACTGCTGACGACCCGCAGGATCCCGGTCGACGCCTTCTGGTGCTCCAGCGCCTCCTTGGTTTCGTTGAACAGCCGCGCATTCTCGATCGCGATCACCGCCTGGTCGGCGAACGACTTCAGCAGCGCGATGTCCTTTTCGTGAAAAGGTCCCGCGGTCGCTCGCGATACCACGATCGCGCCGATGCCTTCGCCCTTCCGCAGCAACGGCACCTGCAGACAGGACTTGACGCCGTATGCCCTGGCAACGTTTCTCTCGAACTCGAGAATGTCGCCGCTTTCC
>DATIEU010000319.1:0-4375 GCA_035455565.1 Steroidobacteraceae bacterium
AGTATCCACGGGCGGCGCGGGAGTGGGGCTGGCAGTACGTGTTTCCTGCGACCGTGGTTTCCGGGGATCCACGGTCCGGGCGGGTTCGTCGCCATCATCTCGACGAGCAGGGCGTGCAACGGGCGGTGAAGAACGCGGTGCGTCGGGCGCGGATCGTCAAACCAGCCTCGCCGCACACGCTACGGCACAGCTTCGCCACGCATCTCCTGCAGGCCGGCTACGACATCCGGACGGTCCAGGAGCTGCTCGGCCACGCCGACGTGAAGACGACGATGGTGTATTACGCACAGCAGAGCGCTATGCGGAGTAGCCTGGGCAAACGCTTTGAGAGCAAGGCGTTAACTTCGGATCGCTGCACATAAAACTTTCATGATCGGCCTTCCGGCGGCCATCAGGTCGCCTTTTGTCGGGAGAGGTCGGTCATGGATCAATCCAACCCTGAGGTTCCGACCAGTCTGCCGCTGGATCGGCTTGTTGCGCGCGTATCGGGCGAGCTGGAGAAGCTTCGCTATAGCAGAAGGTCGCTGCGGCGCTACCGCACCGTCTGGCGGCACTTGCTGGCGTTTTCCGCTCAGCTGGATCTGGGAGGGGAGTACTCCGAGGAGCTGGCAGCACGCTTTTCGGACGCGTATCGGATGCGTGAGGGCGAACGCCTCGAGCCGAGTGAGCGGTGGCGACGGCACGTCATCTTCGGCGTCACGATGCTTGGGACTTTTGCGCGCGAGGGGCGCATTGAGCGCTGCCGTATCGATACGCGAAGCATCCTGGTGCCGGCGCTGATGAAGAAGCCGCTGCGCGAGTACGAACAGTACTGTACGGATCGGCGTCATCTTCGACCGTCAACCCTTCACGTGCGGATGCACGAGATCGCGGTGTTCGCCGATTTTCTGCGATCAAGGAATGTCACGACGTTGGACCAAATGCAGCCGGCCGATGTCGCGGCATTCGTTACGTCCCGGCACCGGCTGAAGCGTAATACCGTCTCGCGGATCGTCTCCGACGTGCGCAGCTTTCTGCAGTTTCTTGTGCTGCGAGGGATCCTGCGGCAGGACCTGAGCCAGGTGCTGCCGAAGATCCGGGTCCCGCGCGATGCCGCGATCCCATCAGTCTGGGACCCGGAGCTCGTTGCCAGCCTGCTCAAGGTCGTCGATCGCAGCTCGCCCAGAGGCAAGCGCGATTACGCGATCCTCTTGCTCGCCTATCGCCTGGGATTGCGATCGGGCGATATCCGAGCGCTGACGCTCGATGATCTGAACTGGGAAGCGGCCACCATCGAGATCACGCAATCGAAGACGCTCGCGCCGCTGTGCTTGCCACTGACTGAAGAAGTCGGCGAGGCGCTGATTGACTATCTGAAGTGCGGCCGCCCTTACACGAGTCGGCGCGAGGTCTTCCTCAAATTGCGGCAGCCCTTCGTGCCGTTCTCCGAGAACAACCACCTCTACAACATCATCACGTACTGGAGGGAACTGGCGGGCATCCACTTCCGGACCGACCAACGGCATGGTCTGCACTCATTGCGCCATACGCTGGCAACGCAGCTGCTGCGGGAACAGACGCCATTTCACGTCATCTCCGAGATCCTGGGACACGCGTCGACGACCTCGACGTTGATCTACGCCAAGGCGGACGTAGAAGCCCTGCGCGGTGCCGCGTTGGACCCCGAGGAGGTGCGTCATGTCGAGTAGGGAGTCCACAGCGCACTTCCACAGCCCTGTTGCTGCGCTCATGGAACAGTTCGTCCAGCACAAACAGGCGTGTGGCTACAAGTACGGTGAGGCCGTGCGGATACTGGCGCGTTTCGATCGTTCCCTATGCGACGGAGGGCTATCGCAGTGCGAGCTGCCCCGCGCGCTCAGCTGGCAGTGGCTCGCCAAGCAAGCTCACGAGAGCGCGTCAACCCACCGGGGTCGGATCAGGGTCGTTCGTCAGTTCGCCCTGTACATACGCCGGTTGGGATATCCGGCCGAGGTGCCGGATCGATCGCTCACTTCGAAGTGCAGTGCCGGTTTCTCGCCGCGCATCCTGACGCCCGGCGAGGTTCGGCAGCTACTTCACGCGGTCGACCAGCTCACGGCGACTGCCCGCGCGCCGCTGCGCCACCTGATCATGCCTGAGGTCTTCCGCCTGCTGTATGGCTGCGGCTTCCGGCTCAACGAGGTGTTGCGTCTGCGTGTCGCCGATGTCGACCTCGACCGAGGAATCGTGACCGTGCGGGAGGCCAAGTTTGGTAAGGATCGCCTCGTCCCTCCCGCTTCAGCGTTGGTCGAGCGCCTGCGAAGGTACGCCGATGGGATGGGCCTTCGCTCACCCGATGCCTACTTCTTTCCATCGCTATCTGGCGGCCAGTGGAGTCTGACAGCGGTCTACTCGCTGTACCGGGAACTGCTGCTCCGGTGCGGGATCGCACACCCCGGTCGGGGCAAGGGGCCACGCGTACACGATCTTCGTCACGCATTCGCCGTGCATACCCTGCTGCGCTGGTGTCGCGAGGGCGCAGACCTCGACGCGAAGCTCCCGGTGTTGGCGACCTATATGGGCCACCGGTCCCTGGCCGGAACGCAGCGCTACCTGCATCTGACGGCCGAGCTGTTTCCGGAGATCACGGTGCGCGCCAACGCGGCGTTCGGAGATGTCATCCCGCGGAGGGTCGCGTCATGAAGCCCACCGACTTCTCCACACACGTGTCCGGCTTCTTAGCGCATCACCTGGCCGCCCAGCGCAACCTCAGCCCCAACACGATCAAGGCCTACCGCGATGTGTTCACGCTCCTGCTGAGGTTCTGCCGCGACGTGCGCGGTATGGCCTTGGAACGATTGTCTCTGGCACAGATCGATGCCTGTCTTGTGGAGGCATTCCTCGATCACCTGGCAAACGATCGGCATGTCTCGATTCGCACGCAAAACCATCGCCTCGCAGCTTTGCATGCGTTCTTCCGATACGTGCAATCGGAGGTGCCCGAGCGCCTGCTGCAGAGCCAGCAGATTCTTGCCATCCCGCTGCGGCGACACCCACGCCCGAGCGTCCGATACCTCTCCAAGGAGTACCTCGCGCGAATCCTCGCGCAGCCCGACCTGCGTACGCGCACGGGCCGCAGAGATGCAGTCATGTTGAGCGTGCTCTACGACACCGGCGCTCGCGTGCAGGAGTTGATCGATCTGAACGCCGGCGATGTGCGCCTGGAGGCGCCGCAACAGGTACGGCTCATGGGCAAGGGGCGCAAGGTGCGCGCCGTGCCGTTGATGGATGCAACGGTCGCCCTGCTGCGCGATCACCGACGCGAGAACGGCCTCGATCGCCCCGAGCACGCCGACAAGCCGCTCTTCCAGAACCGACAGGGCGGACGCTTATCGCGTGCAGGCGTGCGCTATCTGCTGCAAAAGTATGTGCAGGCAGTACGGCGCGATCACCCCGGCTTTACGCAGTCGGTGAGCCCACACAGCTTGCGGCACACGAAGGGAATGCACTTACTGCAGAGCGGTGTCCCGCTCGAGATCATCCGCGACTTCTTGGGTCATGTGGATGTGAAGACGACCGAGATCTACGCGCGGGCCAACCTCGAGATGAAACGTACGGCACTCGAGAAGCTCGCCGAGGTTAGTCCGCTCCCCAAGATACCGTCCTGGAAGCAGAACAAAACGCTGCTCGAGTGGCTGCGATCCCTGTGACGTCCCGGAGGTCACGCATGCCGTTTGGTAACCGAGGGCCTCCGCACCGCACGCAAATATTATGCTGAGCGCCAGCGACCGATCTTCCTCCGCCGTCAAAGACCTGCACGCCTCACTGCGCATAAGAACTTACTGCGCGCAATACCTCACCGTGTTCTGGATTAGCTTGTGCCCGAGGTACTCCTGGATCAGCCTGAGATCGCACCCCCGGTTCGCGAGGTAGTATCCGCAGGCGTGCCTGAGCTGATGCGTGTAGGTGTTCACCGGTAACCCCGCACGCTTCCCCGCCTCCGACACGACCCGCCAGAAGCCGTTCCTCGTCAACTTCGCCCCGCGCTCGGAGCAGAAGAGGTAGTCGGTCCCGCGAACATCGCGATCGCGCAGCACCCGCTCGATCGCCGCGATCTCATCGCGCTTCATCGGATGGACGCTCGATTTCGATCCCTTGCTTCGCCGGCAGTAAATCGTCCCGGCCTTGAGATCGACGTCGGCGACCCTGAGCCCCACAAGCTCGGACGCGCGAAACCCATGCCGGTAGGCGAGAAGGATCATCGAGTGATTCCGGGCGGCGTAGCGCACGCTTTGCTTCGCCGCACGGAGCAGGGCGCGCACCTCGTCCTTCGTGAGGTAGTCGCGCAGTCGCCCGTTCGTTGCCATGCCGACAACGTACCGGACGAGCTCGATTCTTCAACCCCCGCGGGCGGCGA
>DATIEU010000320.1:0-3312 GCA_035455565.1 Steroidobacteraceae bacterium
CTCGACGACCTGCGAAAGCCCCGCCAGCCGCCGGGCGCGCGTGGACGGTCAGACACACACGCGGGCTCCTGAGCCGCCAACATCAGCAGCGCCCCCTAAGCATCGGAGTCCTCGGCTGTCACAGGAGTGTCGCGGCGACGGAGGCACAATCTTCCTGCGACTCAATCAGTTCGTGCCGGCTGGTGAGCGCGGTGTCTCATTGCTGAGAAAGACGGCGTGGCCGCCGGAGCGAGTGTCACACCTGAGCTGTTGTTGCGATGGCATGCCGATTGCTTCAGGAGCCTGACTACAAGAAGAACAGGGGCATTCCATGCGTGTACTTCTCGTGGAAGACGATGACACCGTATCGAGCTTCATCCGTCGCGGACTGATCCAGGAAGGGTTCTCGGTGGACGTGGCGCGCGACGGACGTGAAGCGTTCCGCCAGGCGCTCGATGAGCCGTATGACGTCATCGTGCTCGATATCCTCATCCCCCACATGGATGGCCTGGAGGTCCTGCGACAGATCCGCAAGGAATCGTGCCGCGTTCCCGTCCTGGTCGTTTCCGCAAAAGACGGCGTCGAAGATCGCATCCGCGGGCTCAATGCCGGTGCGGATGACTACCTGGTGAAGCCGTTCAACTTTGCCGAGCTCACGGCGCGGATGCGCGCGCTGTTGCGCCGCCATTCCGACCTGAGCCAGGACACGGTCCAGCTCGGCGATCTCGAGATCGATCTGGCGACGCGCAAGGTCACGCGGAGTGGCCGACGGATTTGCCTCACACCGAAGGAGTTCTCGCTGCTCGAGTACCTGGTCCGTAATCGCGGCAACGTGCTCACCCGCACCATGATCGCCGAGCATGTCTGGGACCAGCATTTCGACAGTTTCAGCAACGTCATCGACGTATACATTCGGTATCTGCGCGCCAAGGTGGATGACGAGTCGCCCACTAAGCTCATCCACACCATTCGGGGCGTCGGCTACGTGCTCTCGACCGAAGTTCCGTGACCAGAAGGATCTCCCTTCGCTGGAAGCTCATCCTCGTCTCCGGTTCGCTGGCCGTCGGAATCGCCCTGGTCCTCAGCGTGCCGCTGCAGCTGCGCAGCGAGCGCGCCATCCTGCAGCAACTCGAAAAGACGCTGGAAACGAAGTGCGACGAAGTGATCACCGTCATCGAGAGCGAGGGCGGACATCCCTCGCTCGAGGACTTCTTCGTCATCGAGACGAAGTACCGATATACCCCGTACACGTACTACTACCAGGTCACGGAGGGCGACAACCGCATCCTGGCGCGCAGCGAGAACCTCGGCGACCGGCTGCTCCCTATTCCTGCAAAGTGGCCGGAGTCGAGCGTCGGACGTTCCGTCGATCTGCGAACGGTGGACCACCCTATCTCAGGCGGAAGCGAGCGCATTCGCCTGCGGTCCGAGTACGCCAATCTCATGCTCCAGGGAAGCGAACCGGTGACGCGGCTCATCCAGACGGCCGTGTCCCTCGCGCCGTACGAGGCGGCGGCGCGCGCCAATCTTCGCGACCTGATCCTCAGCGTCGGCATCGGTCTGGCAGCTGTGCTCGGCCTTCTCTGGTTCGTGACCATGCGGGCGCTGCAGCCAGTCACGGCGATGATCCGCAAGGCATCCGAGCTGACGGCCACTACCTTGAGCGAGCGCCTTCCCGTGGCGGGACGCGCGGATGAGCTCGACGAGCTCGCGACAGTGCTCAACGACATGCTGGACCGGCTCGCCGCCTCCCTGCGGCAAATGGAGCGATTTTCATCCGACGCGGCGCACCAGTTGCGCACGCCCCTGACGCGCATTCGCGGCGAGCTCGATCTGATCCTCCGCGCCGAGGCGTCCGGGCCGCTCAGGAACCAGCTGGAAGGGATCCAGGCCGAGCTGGAGCGCCTGAGTCGTCTGTGTGCGCGGCTGCTGCTGCTCGGCAGGCTTGACCAGCATGCGGTCGACGCGAGTCTCCTGAACGAGAGCATAGATGTGGGTCAGGTCGTGTCTGAGCTCCTCGAGCAAGTCACACCACTCGCACAGGAGCACGGTATTGGACTGCGTCGAGGCCCAACGCCCACGGCGCTGGTTCGCGGCAGCCGACCACTCTTGATGGAAGCACTGCTCAATCTGTTCGAGAACGCCATCCTCTACAGCCGCGCGCGGGGACTCGTGATCGCATCGATCGATGTTGTCGACGGCTGGGTTCGCGTCTCGATCGAGGACACCGGTCCTGGTGTGCCGGTTGAGGAGCGGGAACGGATCTTTCGGCCGTTCTATCGGCTGCCCCATGTGACACGAAATGGCGCGCCGGACCGGGGCGCAGGACTCGGACTTGCAATCGTCAAGGGGATCGCGCAGGCGCACGCTGGCCGTGTCGAAGTCGAAAGCGAACCGGGTCGCGGCAGCGTATTCCGCCTGGTTCTTCCGCGCACCGGAGCCGTCTGAGCCACGGCGCGCAGCGGCGCTGGCTCTCATCCGTTTCTAATCCTGGACTCACGAATCCCTAATTGCGCGTGGCGTAAGTTCAGGACTGAAAAAATCCGTATCGCTCGGATCCGCGGTCGCGGTGACCGAGCAGATTCGTGGGAGACATCCATGCGAACGACGCTACGCAGCTGGTGCCGGAAGAGCGCTTCCGCACTGGCGTCCACCGCCCTCACGATGCTTGCTTGCGGGCCGATACCGCCAGTGGCCGCGCAAGAAGTACTCACGACTCCACCTACGCCCATGGAGTTGCCACTCGAGGTCGAGATCGAGGTGAGCCCGGCGGGCTCGCTGAAACAGGTCGCGCTCTGGAAGGAGCTCGTCGAGCTGCTCGAAGAGCCGGGCGCCTTCCAATGCGAGGACGAAGACAATCCGAGTACGTGCGTAGCCACCACCGAGCGGCGTCCGAGTTTCCGCGCGGAGGAGATGCCGCCCCTCAACATCTGGCCGCCCAACTACAACTTCCTCACGGCCCAGCCGATGCGGTTGCGCAATCTCCCCGGCGCCGAAGAAGTGAGCCTCGATCAGCCCGGCCCGTTGTTCGACCCGGATGAGGATGTCGCCACGGACGACTTCAGCACGCCAACCGAAGTGCGCAGCATGATTGGGGAGCTGGTCGCGTGTCCGACCGCGCCTGTCCCCGGGGATCCCACGCTGATCACGTTGCGCAAGCAGTTTCATCAGCGCAATACCTGCTTGGGCCGGCCCGCGGGCTCGCTGGTGGTCTCGAACCCCAATGGCGCCGCTTCGCGTATCTTCCTGCTCGGCTACACCGGTTCCGTCCCGGATCCGCGCATTCCACCGCACAGGACCGTGGTCGCCGTTTCGGCGGAAGATGAGCTCGAG
>DATIEU010000321.1:0-4111 GCA_035455565.1 Steroidobacteraceae bacterium
CGTCCGGGGCGGTCCGTATGATCCGCCCCCCGGTGCCGGCAGGTGGTCGAGCGGGCGGGGCATGGCGCAGTCTGGTAGCGCATCTGCTTTGGGAGCAGAGGGTCGGGGGTTCGAATCCCTCTGCCCCGACCAATCACCCGCGCCGGCGCGCGTGGACGCACCCGGTGGTCACAGCTATGGTGGCGCCGCGCGCCCGTAGCTCAGTGGATAGAGCATCGGCCTTCTAAGCCGAGGGTCGCAGGTTCGAGTCCTGCCGGGCGCGCCAAGTCAAGGCGGCAGGCGAGAAACCTGCGATGGAGCAGGTTCGACAAAATCGCCGGGAGCAATTTTGAACGCCCGCAGGGCGGCCCGAACGGGCGGAGCACAAGGATGTGCAGAGTAATCCTGCCGGGCGCGCCAAGAAAAATGGTGGACGTAGCTCAGTTGGTAGAGCCCCGGATTGTGATTCCGGCCGTCGTGGGTTCGAATCCCATCGTCCACCCCAACCCTCCCGTCGCGTGAATTGCGTTGACATCCTGTGCGATGGCGCACGCCGCCACTCACGGCCGCCGAGATATTCTGCGCGCCCATCGGGCTCGGTATTCGGAACTTCGCATCGTGATTGCAATGTTCATTCGCTTGCTCCCCATCCTTCCCGCTCTGCTTCTGACTCTGCTCTACGGTCAGGCCACCGGCGATGTCGGCAGCGCCCACGCGGTCGTTGCCTTGCTGCTCGGCATGGGCATCGGCTTGGCATTCGGCCGCCCCCGGGCCCAGGGCTGACCAGCCTGCATCGTTTCGATTAGAATGCGCGGCCCTCATCTCCGGGCCATTAGCTCAATTGGTAGAGCAGCGGACTCTTAATCCGTTGGTTGTAGGTTCGAGTCCTACATGGCCCACCATAATCAATACCTTATTGGTGAAAACATTGCGCTCGACGCGTGCGCTCACGGAGGCCAGAGCGTGCATCGGGGTGTTCCCTGCTTAGATTCGCACACGCACTGCGAACGCCAGCCCGAAGTAGACGATGGTGTTCTCCTGGAAAGCGCGATCGCCGTCCGTCACTGGAATTCCAGGTGGAACGGGGACATCCCACCACACTGATGTGTTCGCGGAGAGCCCGAGCGCGACGCGCGAACTCAGGGGATAGAGCCAGTTCACGCGAAATTCTGTGATCGGGATGGCGACATCCTGATCCTTGCCGAAGGTTTCCTGGGCGACGACGTTCGGCACCATGCTCACGGGCCCGAGAAAGTCACGGGTCATGTGGCTGAGCTGCACGGATCCGAAGACCACCGATTGTCCGATGTAGCCACGCAGGGTGCTGCGGCCCAAGGCCGCCCGCCCTGACAGGCCGATCAGCGGGCCAATCATGCGGTCGTAATTGGAAGAAGCATCGACGAGTGATCCGGACACGTTCTCGATGGCGACCACCGAATGGAAGTCGTTGTCGAAGTCCGCGTTGCGCAGCCCGAGCTGCAGCTGCAGCGCCGCGTCGGCAGACTCGATCAGCGCCTTGGTCGCATAGAGATCGACCGTCCAGGCAGCGATGTCAGTGTCCTCGAGCACTTCGAACAGCAGCGTCTCGGCCGGCGAATCGGAGATCGCGGTGCGGCCTGCCGTTTCAAAGATGACCTGCTCAAAGGCTCCGGCGGGCGCGCTCGCTGCGGCTGTGTGGCGTGGTCGACCCTGCGAGGCATCGAACCAGAAAAAGTCGAGGCCCAAGGTCCAGTTCCACCGTGCGTACTGCACCTCGAAGCGGTAGCCAATGCCCGCTTCGTTGTCGAGCGTGACCGGAGTCGCTGTATCAGTGGGAAGCGCAGGATCGAGATCGAGCTCGTGGAAGGTCATGACGTGCTGATCATGACCATAGGCATCCATGTACATTGGCTCCAGCAGCAAGGTCCATTCCGCGTCGGCGGCCGACGCACTCATCGCCCCCGTGCTGAGAGCGCAGGCAGTCGTTGCAGCCCAGATGAACGGCCGTTGCGCCCGCCCAGGTCGAAGCTGATGTCGCACGCGCTTGATTCGTTCCGCCATGGCCATGGTCACTCTTGCGCGGCTTTTACGAGCCCTGCAGTCGTTAGACGAAGCTGCCGCGTCGATCCTTCGTCGTCTGTCGAGTCCGCTATGGGCGACCACGCATGGGCTTGTAGAGAGCCATGAGCGGGGAGGGGATTTACTCCTTGATGCAACGATGAGGAATTCTTGATGTCGGTGCGCAGTCCCAGCACACGTCCTTGGGAATCGACAAACAGTAAGGAGAACGCCGTTGCTGTACGCCATTCTTGCCTATCACCCGGAAACGGCCGTAGAGAATATGAACGAGCAGCAGGACGAGGCGATCATGCGGGGTATCGCCGCAGTGAACGAGTCGCTAGCCGCGGAAGGGATCATGGGGCCGGCTGCCCGCCTGATGGGCACGAGCGCGGCTGTCACCTTGCGTCATCGGGGCAAGGTCGTGGTCCACGACGGTCCGTTCGCCGAGTCGAAGGAAGCACTCCTCGGCTTTCACATCGTCGACTGCCCGTCGCTCGAGGCAGCAATCGATACGGGAAAGCGCCTGTTCGCGCCGCGCGCCGACGCGGATCTTCCGACTGCGCTCGAAATTCGCCCGCTCAGGTTGTTTCTCGAGGGAGCTCGGAAAACTGCGCCCGCACGGTTGTAGCCATAGAACGGAATCACGAAGTTCAGGTAGACCTCCGAGCGGTTGGCCACGAGCGCTGCGCGCAAGCCGTCGAACACGTCGATCGACATGCCGCCCGGATTCGAAGCAGACTTGATCAGGCCGGGTGGCACGGCCCCGATCAACACCAGCTTCGCAGTGCGCTTCTTGCCGTGGTAGGCCACGTAGCGCGTCGCCTCGCCGCCACCCGTGGAATGAGCCACATGGATCACATTGCGGAGGTCGAGAGCGGACGTCAGCGCGTCGACGTCGGCCGCATAGGTGTCCATGTCGTGACCGTCCGCGGTCTGGCTGGAACGACCGTGGCCGCGGCGGTCATGCGCGATCACGCGGTAGCCCTGCTTCAGGAAGAAAAACATCTGCGTGTCCCAGTCGTCGGCGCTCAGCGGCCAGCCATGATGGAAAACGATGGGCTGGCCGTTCCGCGGACCCCAGTCCTTGTAGAAGATCTTCGCGCCGTCGCCGCTCTGCGCACGAGCCGGATTTGTATGCAAATCGCGACGCTTACGGACGGGTCTGAGACGTGCTGTCGCGGAACTTCGACGGGTCGGATGCGTTCTGATGATGCGCGCCGGTGCAGGGATCGAAGGCCAGGGAACTGCGAGGAAAGCTTCTATGCTTCAGGCCAGGCACACAGCAGGGATGTTGTTGTCTTTGGTTTTCCTTTTTGCCGGTTGCGGTAGCAGTGATAACAATGAAGATGTTGCACAGAATCCCCCGCCACCCCCTCCACCGCCACCGCCCACCAGCGGACTAGACGCGCGACCCAGCAACACGACCTGCATCGCGCCCGAGCGCGCCACGGGCAGCGTCACCATCGGTACGCAGCGGGCCTTTCCGAACCTCAGGTTCGCGGATGCCACTGGTACTACGCGCAATCCAGTCGTGATGGTGCAGGCGCCTGGCGATGATAGCCGCTGGTTCGTGGGGGAGCGGTTCGGCACCGTGCGCGTGTTCGACAACAACGAGGCCGTGGCAACTTCCTCCGTGTTCGTCAACATCGATGCGCGTGTCGAGTCCACGTGTCCGGAATGCGGCCTGCTCGGGATGGCGTTTCACCCCGATTTTCCCGCTACCCCGCGCGTATATCTGACGTACACGGGCTTGGACCGCCCCGGCGGCGGGCCAAGTACACACCTCTCGGAATTCACCTCGCCCGACGGCGGGCTCACGTTGAATCCGGGGTCGGAGCGCAATCTCATCACGATCAACAAGGTCGGCGTCAATCACCACGGCGGCAACATTATCTTTGGCCCGGACGGGTATCTGTATTTCGGAACGGGTGACGGCAACGCCGCACGCACGATCGATGACGCGCAACGCCTGACCACGTTGCTCGGCAAGTTCCTGCGCATCGATATCGTGGGCGCGACCGGCTCGGCGCCCTATCGCATCCCGCCTGACAACCCGTTCGCCTCCAGCACGGCACTCTGCAACGTGAACGGT
>DATIEU010000322.1:0-3209 GCA_035455565.1 Steroidobacteraceae bacterium
TGGGCGCGAGCCAGCGTTGCGCCTCTTCGAGAGGAATCCCCTTGCGGCTCGCATAGTTCTGCACCTGGTCGAGATCGATCTTGCCGACGGCGAAGTAGCGTGCCTCGGGGTGAGAGAAGTAGCAACCGCTGACCGCGGCCGCGGGGTACATGGCGAAGGACTCCGTCAAGCGGATGCCGGAGTTGCGTTCGATGTCGAGGAGCCGCCACAGCGTGGCCTTCTCGGTGTGATCGGGACAGGCGGGATAGCCCGGCGCGGGCCGGATGCCACGGTAGGTCTCGCGGATCAGCTCCGCGGTGCCCAGTTTTTCATCGTGCGCATAGCCCCAGAACTCGCGCCGCACGCGCTCGTGCAGCCGCTCGGCAAAAGCCTCTGCGAGCCGGTCGGTGAGCGCCTTGACGAGGATGGCACTGTAGTCGTCGTGCGCCGCCTGGAAACGGGTCACGTGCTCTTCCAGGCCGAGTCCAGCGGTGACTGCGAAGCCCCCGATGTAGTCGGGGACGCCACTCGTCTTCGGGGCGATGAAATCCGCCAGGCAATCGTGCGACTGGCCAGCGGGCTTGCCCTTCTGCTGCCTGAGGTGATGGAAACGCGCGATCACCCGCTCGCGTGACTCGTCCGCGTACACCGCGATGTCGTCGTCATCGACCGAATTGGCGGGGAAGAGGCCGATCACACCGCGCGCCTTGACCCAGCGCTGCGCGATCAGCGTCTTCAGCATGCGGCGGGCATCGGCGTACAGGTTGCAGGTCGCCTCGCCGACCACCGGATCGGTGAGGATGTCGGGAAACTTGCCGGCGAACTCCCAGGCGTTGAAGAACGGCATCCAGTCGATGTAGCGCACCAGCTCCTCGAGCGGGTAGTCGTCGAAGGCGCGCACGCCGAGAAACGCGGGGCGCGGCGGCTGGTAGGACGTCCAGTCGATCCTGGCGCGATTGGCGCGCGCCTGGCCGAGGTTGAGCTGTGGCGCCTTGACCTTCTTGCCGCGATGCTGCTCACGGCGCTGCGCATGGTCTTCCTTGGCGCGCGCGATGAAGTCCTCGCGGGTCGACGCGCCGACCAGCGACTGGCACACGCCGACCGAGCGCGACGCGTCCTTCACGTACACGACCGCGCCTGCGTACTGCGGGTCGATCTTGACCGCGGTGTGCGCGGGCGAGGTGGTGGCACCGCCGATCAGCAGCGGCACCTGGAAGTCGAGGCGCTGCATCTCGTGCGCCACGTGCACCATCTCGTCGAGCGAAGGCGTGATGAGGCCGGAGAGCCCGATGAGGTCGGCGCCCTCGCGCCGCGCGGTCTCCAGGATCTTCTCGCACGACACCATCACGCCGAGGTCGATGACCTCGAAGTTGTTGCACTGGAGCACGACGCCCACGATGTTCTTGCCGATGTCGTGCACGTCGCCCTTGACGGTCGCCATCACGATCTTGCCATTCGAGCGGCTGCCGCCGGACTTCTCCTCCTCGATGAAGGGCACGAGGTGCGCGACCGCCTTCTTCATCACGCGCGCCGACTTCACCACTTGCGGCAGGAACATCTTGCCGGAACCGAACAGGTCGCCGACCACGTTCATGCCGTCCATGAGCGGTCCCTCGATCACCTTGAGCGGCGCCTCGGCCTGCAAGCGCGCTTCCTCGGTGTCCTCGACGACGAATTCGTCGATACCCTTGACGAGCGCGTGCTCGAGCCGGCGGTGCACCGGCCAGCTGCGCCATTCGACATCGTCGACACGCTTGGTGCTGCCGTCGCCCTTGTAGCGCCCGGCAATCTCGAGCAGCCGTTCCGTGGCATCGGCCCGGCGGTTCAGGATCACGTCTTCGACACGCTCGCGCAGCTCTGCGGGAATCTCTTCGTAGATCGCGAGCTGCCCCGCGTTCACGATGCCCATGTCCATGCCGTTGCGGATGGCGTGGTACAGAAACACGGAGTGCATCGCTTCGCGCACCGGGTCGTTGCCGCGGAACGCGAACGATACGTTGCTCAAACCGCCGCTCACGCGCACGCCGGGGCAGCGGTCCTTGATGGCGCGCGTCGCCTCGATGAAATCGAGCGCGTAGCGGTTGTGCTCCTCGATCCCGGTCGCGACCGCGAAGATGTTGGGATCGAAGATGATGTCCTCGGCGGGAAAGCCGACCTGCTGGGTCAGGATTCGATAGGCGCGCTCACAGATCGCGACCTTCTTCTCGACGGTATCGGCCTGACCGCGCTCATCGAATGCCATCACCACCACGGCGGCGCCGTAGCGGCGCACGGTGCGGGCGTGCTCGACGAAGATTTCCTCGCCTTCCTTCATGCTGATGGAGTTGACGACCGCTTTGCCCTGCACGCATTTCAAGCCCGCCTCGAGCACCGACCACTTCGAGGAGTCGATCATGACGGGGACGCGCGCGATGTCGGGCTCGGCCGCCACCAGGCGCAGGAAGCGCGTCATGGCGGCTTCCGAATCGAGCATGCCCTCGTCCATGTTGACGTCGATCATCTGTGCGCCGCTGGCGACCTGCTGGCGCGCGATGTCGAGCGCCGCGTTGTAGTCGTCGGCTTCGATCAGCTTGCGAAACTTCGCCGAGCCCGTGACGTTGGTGCGCTCGCCGACGTTCACGAACAGCGAGCCGGGTCCGATGTTGAGCGGCTCGAGGCCGCTCAGGCGCGTCTGCTGTTCGATCCCGGGCAGCGCGCGCGGCGCGAACGGGCTGATGGCGGCGCGCATCAGCCGGATGTGCTCGGGGGTCGTGCCGCAACAGCCGCCAACGATATTGAGAAAACCGCTCGCGGCGAATTCGCGCAGGATCGAGGCGGTTTCCTGCGGCGTCTCCTCGTACTCGCCGAAGGCGTTCGGCAGTCCCGCGTTCGGATAGGCACAGACGGGCACATCGGCGATACGCGCGAGCTCCTCTACGTAGGGCCGCAGTTGGCGCGCGCCGAGCGCGCAATTGAGACCGACCACGGCCGGTCGCGCGTGCCGGATGGAGTTCCAGAAGGCTTCGGTGGTCTGCCCCGAAAGCGTGCGGCCCGAAGCGTCGGTAATCGTCCCCGACACCATGAGCGGGATGCCCTCGCCCACCTCCTCGATCGCGAGGCTCGCCGCAAAGAGCGCGGCCTTGGCGTTGAGCGTGTCGAAGATCGTCTCGATGAGGAGCAGATCCGCGCCGCCGGCGAGCAGCGCACGCGCCGCATCCAGGTAAGTGGCGACGAGCTGATCGAAGCTGATG
>DATIEU010000323.1:0-10286 GCA_035455565.1 Steroidobacteraceae bacterium
TCACTGTCGGCGCCGTCGCCGCAGAACTGGTCATTCATGCGGAGAAGGAAGGCGAGTCGCTCAAGCTGGAGATCGCGAAAAAGTCATGACCCGCGTAGACACAGAGCACTGTCGGGATTCATTACAGTCAGCGTCTGCGGCCCGTTAACTTAATCGAGATGTCACGCGCAAGCCACTGAAACAAAATATTTTAATCTGAGTTGGCGCGCCGATTGCAGAAGTAAAGAACACATTGGGCCTACGTCGAGAACGAATCATGACAAGACTACCCCATGCGGCCCTTGCACTCCTCGCACTCTGTGCAACGACTGCCGCCAACGCGATCCCAATCAACTTCAATATTTCCGGTGAAGTCACTTTCGCCGATCCGCTCGACCCCGCCGTCAACGATTTCGGCATTACGGTCGGCGACACCATCACCGGCACCGCCTTCATCCCGGACGCCGATCTCGTCGGTGCGCAGACTTACACGCCGGCCGCTGGCGGCCTCGAGTTGGTCTTCAACATTGGCGACTTCAGCTTCACTGCCGACCAGGATGCCGGGTTTCCGGACTTTCCAACGCTCGATATCCTGGATGGCGTATTTGTCAACCTCAATTTCCTCGTGTTTGACGAGCTCGCGTTTGTGTTCAGCGCCTTCGATGGCCTCTGGATCGCCGACAGCTTTGCGGGACTGGGCTCGAGCGTCGCCGGAACTTACACAGTGGCTGCCACTGCCGTCCCCGAACCTGGCACGCTGGCGTTGCTGGGCATTGGCCTGATCGCTCTCGGCCTGGTTGCCCTGCGCAAGCGCTGAGAAGCTCGCGGAGCGCTTTTTTCGGGATCAACCCGAGCGCTTGCGCGGTTTGAACTGCGCCTCTTCGGTTGAGCCCTTGAGCGCGGTGATCGAAGACTGTCCCGCTGTGACCGTCTGAGTCACATCGTCAAAGTATCCGGCGCCCACTTCCCTTTGGTGCTTGGTCGCGGTGTAGCCGACCCCTTCCGCCGCGAACTCGGCCTGTTGAAGCGCGACGTACGCGCTCATCTGCGATTCCCTGTAGCCACGTGCCAGCTCGAACATGCTGAAGTTGAGCGCATGAAAACCCGCGAGCGTGACGAACTGGAACTTGTACCCCATCGCGCCCAGCTCGCGCTGGAACTTGGCGATGGTGGCGTCATCGAGCTTCCCCTTCCAGTTGAAGGACGGTGAGCAGTTGTACGCGAGGAGCTTCCCTGGATGGTGCTTGTGCACGCCCTCGGCGAAAGTCTTCGCCTCGTGCAGGTCAGGATGCGCGGTCTCGCACCACACCAGGTCGGCATATGGCGCATACGCCACGCCACGCGCGATCGCTGCATCGAGCCCCGCTTTGACGCGGAAGAATCCCTCCGAGGTGCGTTCGCTCGAACTGATGAAGGTGCGGTCGCGCTCGTCGATGTCGGAAGTGAGCAGGGTCGCCGACTCCGCGTCCGTGCGAGCCACGAGCACGCTCGGCACGTTGCAGATATCCGCCGCGAGGCGCGCCGCAACCAGCTTGTTGATCGCCTCTGAGGTCGGCACCAGCACCTTGCCACCCATGTGGCCGCACTTCTTGGCGGATGAGAGCTGATCCTCGAAATGCACGCCCGCGGCGCCCGCCTCGATCATCCCCTTCATGAGCTCGAACGCGTTCAGTACGCCGCCAAAGCCCGCCTCCGCGTCGGCGATGATCGGCTTCAGCCAATCGATATCGTCCTTGCCTTCGGCGTGGTGAATCTGGTCGGCGCGCTGCAACGTGTTGTTGATCTTCTTCACCACGCTGGGCACGCTGCTGACCGGGTAGAGCGACTGGTCCGGGTACATCTGGAAGGCATCGTTGGCATCGCCCGCCACCTGCCAGCCGGACAGATAGATCGCATCCAGCCCGGCGCGCACCTGTTGCATCGCCTGGTTGCCGGTAAGCGCGCCGAGCGCGTTCACAAACGGCTTCTCGTGCAGGTATTTCCAGAGCTTCTCGGCGCCGAGGCGCGCCAACGTGTGCTCGATGACGACCCTGCCGCGCAGCCTCACGACGTCCTCCGCCGTGTAGGGTCGTTGGATCCCGCGCCAGCGCGGGTCCGATTCCCAGATCTTGCGCAGTTCGGCCGCTGAAGGAATGGTCATCCGGCAACTCCTCGGTCAATGTATTTCACGATACGCGAGCAGGGTCAGGAATGGCGCAAAGCGCGGCTCGGCCACCAGGCGATCGAGCAGGCGTGCGGCAACATCGAGATGTCCAGGTTCGTACGGAACATCGCCACGCATGGCGCGCAGGCGCTCTACTTCGCTTGCGAGCACTTCGCGCACCAGCGGCATGATGATCCGCCGCCCGTCATCGTGCAGCGTGGTCGGGTGATGCACCCACTGCCAGAGCTGCGCGCGCGAGATTTCGGCCGTTGCCGCGTCTTCCATCAGGTTGTTGATCGGTACGCAGCCGAGGCCCGCGAGCCACGCGGCCAGGTACTGCAAGCCGATGCCGACGTTGCTCGCGAGACCGCCCGCCGTGATCGTCCCCTCCGGCACGCGCAGCAGATCCGCCGCGGTCACATGCACGTCTTCGCGCAACCGTTCGAGCTGGTTCGGTCCCGGCATGTGGCGATCGAAGATTTCGCGCGCTACGGGCACGAGCCCAGGATGAGCGACCCAGGTCCCATCGTGGCCGTCGCCCGCTTCGCGCTCCTTGTCGGCGCGCACCTTGGCGAGCGCCGCTTCGTTCGCCAGCGCATCGTTGCGGATCGGGATCTGCGCGGCCATCCCGCCCATCGCGAACGCGCCGCGCCGATGACACGTCTTGATCAGGAGCTGCGAGTAGCTGCGCAGGAAGTGCGTCGTCATCGTCACCTGCTGGCGGTCCGGTAGCACGAAGTCGGGACGCTTCGCGAATTTCTTGATGAAGCTGAAGATGTAATCCCAGCGGCCGCAGTTGAGCCCGACGATATGATCCTTGAGCTCGTACAGGATCTCGTCCATCTCGAACGCCGCCAGGATCGTCTCGATCAGCACCGTCACCTTGAACGTGCCGTGCTTGAGGCCGAGCAGCGTCTCGGCGTGAGTCAGCACTTCCGACCACAGCCGAGCCTCGAGATGGCTTTCCATCTTGGGAAGATAGAAATAAGGTCCCGTCCCCTTGGCAAGCAACGCGCGGCTGTTGTGGAACGCATAGAGGCCGAAATCGACGAATGCCCCGGGGACCTGCTCGCCGTCCACGAGGAAGTGCTTTTCGAACAGATGCCAGCCGCGAGGCCGCATCATGAGGACCGCCACCTGCGGGTTGAGCCGGTACTGCTTACCCTCCGGTGAGCGGAATCCGATGGTGCCGCTCACGGCATCGCGCAGGTTGATCTGTCCGCCGATGAGGTTGTCCCAGGTCGGCGTGAGCGAGTCCTCGCAGTCCGCCATGAACACTTTCGCGCCCGAGTTGAGCGCATTGATCACCATCTTGCGTTCGGTCGGGCCCGTGATCTCGACGCGCCGATCGAGCAGATCGGCCGGGATCGGCGCTACGCGCCAGTCCGACTCGCGCACCTGGCGCGTCTCGGACAGAAAGTCGGGAAGCTTGCCGCCATCGATCTCGTGCTGGCGGCGTTCGCGCGCCTCGAGCAGGTGATGCACGCGTGGCGTGAAGCGACGGGCGAGCGCGCCGATGAATTCCAGCGCTTCGCGAGTGAGGATGCTGTCGAACCCGGGCGGCATCGCGCCGCGAATCTCGCAGCCGGTGTGAGTGGTCGGTGAACCGTGGGGACTCAATCGGCCTCCTACCGAGCGACCCAAGTGACCTGTTGCGCGATCGTGGCGGAATCGACGGCGCAGATTGATGCAATGCAGAATATGCCAGCCCGCTCTTCGTGAGCAAGCGTGCACGATCATGCGCCAACGATGAGGTGTCTTCTATTCCACAAGCCGTATCGGGTTTTGAGTCGCTTCACAGATTCTCGGGACCGCATGACGCTCGCGCAGTTCATCAAGTGGCCCGGGCTTTATCCGGCGGGGCGACTGGATTACGACAGCGAAGGCCTCCTTCTGCTGACCGACGATGGGTCGGTGCAGCATCGCGTCAGTGAGCCGCGCTATGGCCTCGAGAAGGGCTATTGGGCGCAGGTCGAGGGTGAGCCGAGCCCCAAGGCGGTAGCGCGCCTTGAGCGTGGCGTGCGCCTCAAGGATGGGTTGGCGCGAGCCGTGAGCGCTCGCGTTATTGAGGAGCCGTCTGGAATGTGGCCCCGCGATCCGCCGATTCGCTACCGCGCGCGGATCCCGACCCACTGGCTCGAGCTCCGGCTCGACGAAGGACGCAATCGCCAGGTCCGGCGCATGACGGCGGCGGTCGGGCTGCCGACGTTACGTCTAATTCGCAGTGCGATCGGACCGTGGACGATTGATGGACTTGCGCCAGGAGAATGGCGCGAACTCACCTTCGAAGAAGTAAACAGGGCCTTGAAGAAAACAGCCAGGTTCTGAAAAGACCCCTCAGAACCTCACTCCAAGAAGGATCGTCAGCGCGCCGCGGGACGCTGGCGCGCAATCAGCATGGCCAGCTCGAGTGCCTGCTCGTAGTTCAGTCGCGGATCGACCTGCGAGCGGTAGGCACGTTTCAGATCGGCATCCGTCAGTCCGCGTGCGCCACCCGTGCATTCGGTGACGTCCTCGCCCGTGAGCTCGAAGTGAACGCCGCCGAGATAAGAGCCCAGCTCTTCGTGGATGCGTCGCGCGCTCTCGAATTCCTGCAGGATGTTCTCGAAGCGGCGTGTCTTGACGCCGGCCGCCGTGGTCTCGGTGTTGCCATGCATCGGGTCGCACACCCAGAGCACGGTTTGCCCAGTCGAGCGCACCGCCTGGACGAGCGGCGGCAGGTCGCGCTCGATGTTCTTCACGCCGAAGCGATGGATGAGCGTGAGCCGCCCGGGCTCGTTCTGCGGATTGAGAATCGCGAGCAGCTCCTGCAACCACTCCGCATTCATGCCCGGACCCACCTTCACTCCGACCGGGTTGGCGACGCCGCGAAAGAACTCCACGTGTGCACTGTCGACCTGCGCGGTGCGCATGCCGATCCACGGCATGTGCGTCGACAGGTCGTACCAGCGCTGCTGGCGCGGGATGAAGCGCGTCTGTGCCTGCTCGTAGAGCAGGTGCAAGCCTTCGTGGCTCGCATAGAACTCGACGCGATTGGTTTCGTGTACCGGGCGTCCGCTGATCGATTCGAAGAAGTCGAGCGAGTCGGCGATCGAATCGACGATGCGTTGATAGGCATCCTTGAGCGGCGAATGGCGTACGAATGCGAGATTCCAGTACTCCGGGTGATGCAGGTCCGCGAAGCCGCCATCGACCAGCGCACGCACGAAGTTGAAGGTGAGCGCCGCCCGTTCATAGCCACGCAGCAGGAGTTGCGGATCGGGCTCGCGATCCGCCGCCGTGAACGGTGCGCGATTGACGAGGTCGCCCCGATAGCTCGGCAGCGTCACGCCGTCGCGCGTCTCGGTGTCCGCCGAGCGCGGCTTGGCGTACTGGCCGGCCATGCGTCCGACGCGGATGATCGGCACCTTGAGACCGTGCAGCAGAACCAGGCTCATCTGCAGCAGGATCTTGAGCTTCTGCGCGATCGTGTCGGATTCGCAATCGTCGAAGCTCTCGGCGCAATCCCCGCCCTGCAACAGGAACCGTTCACCTCGCTGCGCCGAGGCCAGGTGCTTGCGCAACGCCTCGACCTCCCACGACACCACGATCGGCGGCAGCCGGCTCATGGCGGCCACCGTGCGCTCGACGGCCGCGGCATCGGCATAAACGGGCTGCTGCTGAGCGTGGCGCGATTGCCAGCTCGCCGGGTGCCAGGGCGTAAGGGTGGGTGTACGGGTCACGCCCTGATCCTACCGGCGGGGGCCCGGACTTGCATTATCGGCGCCCCGTAATGCAACTCCCGCACCCTTGAGGCAGAATGCGCGCCACTTTTCGGGCGGGTCCCCACCGGGAAGTGCCTACCGCAGCACCCGCCCCTGCCTCGCGAGGGAGTCAGTCCATGCATCGTGTCCTCATTCTCGGCGCCGGGAAAATCGGCGCATTGATTTCCGGATTGCTGGCCGAGTCCGGCGCCTACCGGGTCGCACTCGCCGATGTGAGCGGCAACGCCGCCGAGGAAGTGGTCCGCGCCCACGGTCTTGCCAACCTGCGCGGCCACGCGCTCGATGCGGCCAACGCCAATGCGCTCGATGCCTTCCTCAAGGCCAACCCGGTCGACGCTGTCATCTCCTCCCTGCCCTACTACTGCAACGTGCGCGTGGCCGAGTGCGCCCGCCGCGCGGGCACTCATTATTTCGATCTGACCGAGGACGTCGCGGTGACCAGGGCCGTGCGGCAGATTGCCGAGGGTGCCGCGCAGGCCTTCGTGCCCCAGTGCGGGCTCGCGCCCGGCTTCATCAGCATCGCGGCCAACGAGCTCATCACTCATTTCGATGAGCCGCGCAGCGTCAAGCTGCGCGTGGGCGCACTGCCGCAGCACCCGAACAACGTGCTCAAGTATTCGCTCACCTGGTCGACCGAGGGCCTGATCAACGAGTACGCAAATCCTTGCCAGTCGATCGTCGATGGCAAGATGGTGGACGCGGCGCCGCTCGAAGGTCTCGAGGAAATCTCCATCGACGGCACGTTGTACGAGGCCTTCAACACTTCGGGGGGCCTGGGTTCGCTCGGCGAGACTTACGGCCCGCGGGTCGAGACGATGAACTACAAGACCATCCGTTACCCCGGGCATTGCGCGCAGATGCGCCTGCTGATGAACGACCTCAAGCTGAGCCACGACCGCGGCACGCTCAAGCGCGTGCTGGAGAATGCCGTGCCGCAGACCCTGCAGGACGTGGTGATCGTGTACGCGGCCGTGAGCGGGCTGCAGGACGGGCAACTTCGCGAGGAAAACTACGTCAACAAGGTCTACCCGCAGGTGATCGCGGGGCGCCTGTGGTCCGCGATCCAGGTGACCACGGCGGCCGGACTCACCGCGGTCGCGGACCTGGTGCTCGAGACGCCCGCGCGGTACCGCGGTTTTGTCGCGCAGGAAAACTTCGGTCTTCCGGACATCCTGCGCAACCGCTTCGGACGTTACTACGCGCCGGGAGGCACCAAGGATCTCTCTTCCGAGGTCGTGGTGAGCGGCAAGGCCGGGCACCAGCGCGAGCTCAGGAGAAACGCGTCATGAAGGACCTTCTCACCCGTCTCAATCTCAAGCCCGTCAATGCGGGCGCCTGGTCTGGCAGCCAGGGTTGGTCGAACGAGAGTCGCGGCCCGCTCATCGATTCGATCAACCCGGCGACCAGCGAAGTCATTGCGCAGGTTCGCTGCGCAACGGCCGCTGACTACGAGCAGGTCATGCAATCGGCCGTGCAGGTGGCGAAGGACTGGCGCATGGTGCCGGCGCCGCGACGCGGCGAACTGGTGCGCCTGGTGGCGGAAGAGCTGCGCGCCAACAAGGATGCGCTCGGCAGTCTCGTGACGCTCGAGAACGGCAAGATCAAGGCAGAGGGCGACGGCGAAGTGCAGGAAATGATCGACATCGGCGATTTCGCGGTCGGCCAGTCGCGCATGCTCTACGGCGTCGCGATGCACTCGGAACGCCCGCAGCACCGCATGTTCGAGCAATGGCATCCGCTCGGCGTCGTCGGAATCATCTCGGCCTTCAATTTCCCGGTGGCGGTGTGGTCGTGGAACGCATTCCTGGCGGCGATCTGCGGCAACGTGAGCGTCTGGAAACCCTCGCCCAAGACATCGCTGTGCGCAGTGGCCGTCCAGGAAATCTGCAACCGCGTGGTCGAGCGCCACGGCTTCCCGCCGGTATTCCAGTTCTTCATCGATGCGGGCACGGAGCTCGCGCAAAAATTCGTCGATGACCCACGCGTCGCGCTGGTGTCTTTCACCGGCTCGACCGCGGTGGGCAGGAAGGTGGGCGAACGCGTGTCGGCCCGGCTGGGCAAGGTGTTGCTCGAGCTCGGTGGCAATAACGCGATCGTCGTGGACGAATTCGCCAACCTCGATCTGGCGGTGCCGTCCATCGTCTTCGGTGCGGTCGGCACTGCCGGACAACGTTGCACCAGCACGCGCCGCGTCTTCGTGCACGAATCCCGCCGTGCGGAGCTCGAAAAGCGCCTCCTGAGCGCCTATTCGCAGGTGCGGATCGGCAACCCGCTCGAGCCGCAGACGCTGATGGGGCCGCTGATCGACAAGCAGGCCGTGGCGCGCTTCGAAGCGGCGCTCGCGAAAGTGCGCGAGAACGGCGGCGAGGTGTTGTGCGGCGGGCGTGTCTTGAGCCGGCCCGGCAACTTCGTGGAGCCCGCGATCGTGCGGGCGCGCAATGACTGGTCGATCGTGCAGACCGAGACATTCGGCCCAATCCTCTATGTCATTCCGGTGCGCTCGCTCGATGAAGCCATCGAGCTGCACAACGCCTCTGCACACGGCCTGTCATCGGCCATCTTCACCGACCGCTTGCAGCACGCGGAGCGCTTCTTGTCCGCCCAGGGCAGCGACTGTGGTATTGCCAACGTCAATATCGGCACCTCGGGGGCCGAAATCGGCGGTGCCTTCGGCGGTGAAAAGGAAACGGGCGGCGGGCGCGAGTCGGGCTCCGACTCCTGGAAGGCGTACATGCGCCGCCAGACGACCACGATCAACTGGGGTACGACACTCCCGCTCGCGCAGGGCATCCGTTTCGATCTGCAGAGCTGAGCCGCTCACAGGCGTGCTAGTCTGTCGTCCATCCCCGCGGGTGGAACCATGCGACGTTTGTGGCTTCTCTTGTTTGTGGCGGTCTGGCTGCCGGCACACCTGGTGCTCGGCAAAGATCCTGCGCCTGAAACAAGAAAGGAGAGCGCGGCAGGCACCGCCCTGCTCCTGCACATCAACGGTGCGATCGGGCCGGCACTGAGTCATTACATCTCGCAGGGGCTGAAACGCGCCGCCGAAGACGGTAACTCGCTCGTCATCCTGCGAATGGACACCCCGGGCGGGCTCGACACCGCCATGCGTGACATCATCAAGGACATCCTCGCCTCCCCCGTGCCGGTCGTGACCTTTGTCTCGCCGAGCGGGGCGCGTGCCGCGAGCGCAGGCACCTATATTCTGTATGCGAGCCACGTGGCGGCGATGGCGCCCGCCACCAATCTCGGCTCCGCCACACCGGTGCCGGTAGGCGGTGAGCCGCCGGCACAACCCACACCTCTCCCCACCGACGACAAGAAGGCGGACGACGACAAAGCGGACGACAAGGCGGACGAAGAGGAAAAGGCCACTCCGCTTGCCGGCGGTGCAATGGAACGCAAAGTGATCAACGATGCGGTGGCCTACCTCCGCAGCCTGGCGCAACTCCGGGGCCGCAATGCCGAGTGGGCCGAGAAGGCCGTGCGCGAGGGCGCCAACCTTCCGGCGGACGAGGCGCTGGCGCAGAAAGTCATCGACCTGATTGCGACCGACGTGCCGGATCTGCTCAAGAAACTCGAAGGGCGAAAGATCACGATCGGCGCGGGCGAAGTGACGCTCGCCACCGAGCACATGACGGTCGAGGCGGTGGAACCCGACTGGCGCACCGAGCTTCTGTCCGTCATCACCAACCCGACGGTCGCCTACGGACTCCTGCTCATCGGCATCTACGGCCTGCTGTTCGAGGGCTACAACCCCGGCGCCGTGCTGCCGGGCGTCGTCGGTGCAATTTGTCTCCTGCTGGCGTTGTTCGCGTTCCAGGTGTTGCCGGTCAACTACGCCGGCCTTGCCCTGATCGTGCTCGGCGCGCTGCTCGTGGTGGCTGAAGCCTTCATGCCGAGCTTCGGCGCCCTGGGCGTCGGGGGCCTCATTGCGTTCGTGATCGGCTCGATCATGCTGTTCGACACCAGCGTGCCGGGATTCCAGGTGGCGATGCCGATCATTGCGGCGATCGCTTTCGTGGCGGGCCTGATCCTGTGCGGCATCGTGTGGATGTTCGGACGGGCGCGACGCCGGCCGGTCGTAACCGGGGTCGACCAGCTGCTCGGCAGCACCGCGGAAGCGATCGACGGCTTCAGCGAACGGGGCATGGTCCGGCTGGGCGGCGAGCTGTGGAAGGCGCGTAGCAGCGCACCCCTGGGACCCGGCCAGCGGGCCCGCGTGGTGCGCGTCGACGGTCTCGAGGTCTGGGTTGAGCCTCTCTGAGTTGCACGGAGATCCTGCATGAGCACGTTTACCCTGGTTGTCATCTTCATCGTCGGCGCGCTGATCTTCAGCGCCCTGAAGATCCTCAAGGAGTACGAGCGCGGTGTGATGTTCACGCTCGGACGCTTCACGG
>DATIEU010000324.1:0-2361 GCA_035455565.1 Steroidobacteraceae bacterium
GTTCATGGCGCTTCGGCTGGAGGACCGCAAACCCCTCGTCGAAATCGTCAATCGGACGCCGGAGATCCCGACCACGTGCCAATGGGGCATCTTCCTGCGCAACCACGACGAGCTGACGCTCGAAATGGTGACCAACAAGGAACGCGACTACATGTACCAGATGTACGCGGCCGATGCCCGCGCACGGCTCAATCTGGGCATCCGGCGCAGGCTCGCGCCGCTCATGGAAAACGACCTCGACCGCATCAAGCTCATGAACAGCCTGCTGCTGTCCATGCCGGGTTCCCCCATCATCTATTACGGCGATGAGATCGGCATGGGGGACAATATCTTCCTCGGCGACCGCAACGGCGTTCGCACGCCGATGCAGTGGACGCCGGACCGCAATGCCGGCTTTTCGCGAGCCGACCCGCAGCGCCTGTACCTTCCGCCGATCATGGACGCGGTGTACGGCTACGAGGCGGTCAACGTCGAGTCGCAGCTGCGCGACCCCTCGTCGCTCCTCAACTGGATGAAGCGCATGCTGGCGGTGCGCAAGGAAAGCCAGGTCTTTGGCCGCGGCAAGCTTACCTTTCTGCGTCCCGGCAATCGCAAGGTCCTCGCGTACCTGCGCGAACTGGGCGACGAGGCGATCCTGTGCGTCGCGAACCTGGGGCGCTCCGCGCAGCCGGTGGAACTCGATCTCGCCCGTTATCGCGGTCGCGCGCCGGTGGAACTGATGGGGCGCACGGTTTTTCCCCCGATCGGGGCGTTGCCTTACATGCTGACCTTGCCCAAGCACGGTTTCTACTGGTTTCGTCTTGCGGCGGACGTGGAAGCGCCGAGCTGGCACGAAGAGCGCCTCGCGCCCGAGGACCTGCCGGTGCTCATCCTGTTCGACGGCTGGACCAGCTTCTTCCGGGATCGCGTGGTGCCCTGGCGCATCGGTCTCGCGGAGAAGACGCGTGCGCAACTGGAAACGAACGCGCTGCCGCACTACCTCGAGTCGCAGCGCTGGTACGCAGCAAAGGGAGAAAAGGCCGAGCGCGCGACGCTCGCCGACTACGTGCTGTGGGAGGCGGGTGAGCAATGGCTGCTGGCACTGGTATCGGTGCAGGCCGGCGGCCAGAACACGAGCTATTTCATGCCGCTCTCTCTCGCATGGGAAGACCGCGATGAGGAACGCATGCGGGCGCTCGCGCCGGCGACGGTCGCGAAAGTGCGGCAGCAGGCGAACATCGGCGTGCTCGGCGATGCCCTTGCCGATGAGGCGTTCTGCCGGGCGCTGGTGAAGGCGCTCGGTGCCGGCGTGGAAGTCGCCGGCGCCCACGGCAAATTCCGCTTCCGGCGAACCCGCCTCTTCGATGAGATCGCGGGGGGCGACTTCGCGAACCTCACGGTGAATCGCCCGCAATCGCTCAGCAGCAATACCATCGTCAATATCGGGGACCGGCTGTTCCTCAAGGCCTATCGCCGATTGCGGGCAGGGGTGAATCCGGAATTGGAAATCGGGCGGTTCCTCACCGAAGTCGCGCGCTTCCCGAACTGCGTACCGCTGGCAGGCGCGCTGGAGCACATATCCACCGACGGCGTAACGACCACGCTCGCGCTGTTGCAGGCGTATGTCGCCAACCAGGGAGACGGCTGGACCTACACGCTGGATTATCTCGAACGGTTCCTGGAACAGTGGCGTAACGTGGCGGAGCCGCCGCCGGAGGACGTGCACGGCGCCTACCTTGCGCTCATGCGAACGCTCGCCCTGCGCACCGCTCAGCTGCATGGCGCGTTCGCAACCCGCACCGGCGACCCCGCCTTCGACGCCGAGCCGTTGACCGATGCCGACCTGGACAGCTGGAAGGGCCGCGTGCGCGAGGAAGCCCGCGCAACGCTCGAGCTGCTGGCGCAGCGCCTGGGCGAGCTGACGCTGCCGCCGCGCATCGATGCACGCGCGCTGATCAGCCAGCGTGAAAGGCTGATGGCGCAGATCGATGCCTGTTCGCTTGGCACGGTGCGCGCATTCAAGATACGCCATCATGGCGATTTCCACCTGGGGCAGGTGCTGCTGACGAAGAACGATTTCCTCATCACCGACTTCGAAGGCGAGCCGGGCCGCACCTTCGAGGAGCGGCGCGTCAAGCATTCGCCGCTGCGGGACCTCGCCGGCATGCTGCGCTCCTTCAACTACGCCCGCTGGACTGCAACGCGCGGCGCGCTGCGCGGCCACGAAGACGACGAGCGGCTCGCGCCGCTTGCCCGCAACTGGGAAGACCAGGTGCGCCGCGCGTTCCTAGAGGCTTACGATAAGACGGTCCGCGAGAGCGAAACCGCGCCGGCGCTCGACGACATGCACGGGCTGCTGGCACTGTTCGAACTGGAGAAGGC
>DATIEU010000325.1:0-4195 GCA_035455565.1 Steroidobacteraceae bacterium
CAGTATCTCCCACACGTGCCCGTCGGGCTCGCCCCAGTACACTATGCGCCCGCCGTGATGCGTGTTGACCTTCCCGTCCACCGGGCCGTGCGGGGTGCTGCGGTAGGCGATGCCGCGCGCCCGGATTCTCGCGAGGATGCCGTCGAACTCGGCCTCGCTCACTCGAAAGCAATAGTGCTGCACCGGGAACGGGCCGTCGGCCTGGTCGAAGTCGAGGGTCAGGCTTTCGCTCACATAGACCGGGGTGAACGGTCCCGTTCCGGACTCCGCCCAGGGGACGCCGAGAAGGGTCGCGAGCAGCTCCGCCGCCGCTCTCCGGTCGCGGGAGGGAACGATCGTGTGGTCGAGTTCAATGCTCATCATGTGCCCGAGGGGACAGTCGGCCTAACGAGCTCGACCGCGAACGGCCCAGGCGCGCGCGATCAGCTCAATGGAGCCGTCGCTGGCGATTGGAAGCCTGGCACGAATTCGGTCCCGCAGGACCTCCCGCCGCTCTTCGCTGAGCGACATTGCGTATCCCGGCGCGGGGCCCTGGCCGCCGAGAAATGGCGTCCAGTAATCGTCGAAGTCGCGGAATTGGGTGGGAACATCGATCGGCAGGACCTGCACCTCGCGCACTCCAGCCTGTGCGAACAGCTCGGTCAGCGGACTCGGCTGGCAAAGCGGGAATCGGCGGCCTTCGTCCAGCTCCACGGCTGCTCGATCCAGCTCCACTGCTGCATTCCAGAAGTGGCGCATCAGCTCCATTTTCCCGGCGTAGTCCCAGACGTAGGCGGCCACCAGGCCTTCCGGCCGCACTGCACGCGCCATTTCGCGGACAGCCAGCCATGGCTTTGGCACGAAGTTCAGAACCAGGCCAGAGACCGCCGCGTCGAATTGCGCCGACTTCACGGGTATTGCCTGAGCGTCTGCCACGTCAAACGTTGCCCGGGGATCGACGATATGGGCCCTGGCATGTTCCACGAACCCCGCGGAAGGATCGATGCCCTTTACGGAGCGCGGCCGGGTCTGCTGCAGGAGAAGTTCAGTGAGGGCGCCGGTTCCACATCCAACATCCAGCCAGTCCAGATTCTGTGGCGCCATCATCCATGCCAGGAAGTCCTTCGCAACCAGCCGGCTCCAACGTCCCACATAGGGTTCGTAGCGCTTGCCCGCTGCCCAGGTGTCTTTGCGCTCGGCTTCCAAGGTCAATACAGGTCGACGCGTTTCTTGGGCTTCACGGCCTGGAATACGCTGCAGCCCGTAACGAGATGGTGCACGTCATGGTACTTGAGATCCGGTAGAAGGCAGCGAGTTCTTCTTGCAGCGTCGGCGGGCCGGGGGTCACAAAGGCTAGCTTCTCGGCTCACACCGCATCGCCACTGCCCCCGAGCCGAATTCCAGCCGGCTCACGAGCTTCAAGTCGAGACGCTTCGATAGCCCCGCGAACAACGTCGGCCCATGGCCCGCTACCCTGGGGTGCACGACGAACTCGTACTCATCGATCAATCCTAGCTCCGCCAACGCCAGCGGGAGCTTCACGCCGCCCACCCCCAGTCCCTTACCCGGCTCCTGCTTGAGCTGCTGGACTGCCTTACCTAGATCCCCACGCACGAGCTCCGCGTTCCAATCGACCCGGTCCAGGGTGCTCGACACGACGTACTTCTTCGCCGCGTCGATCGTACGGCGGAAGGGTTCCATCCAATCGGGCATCTCTCCCGTCCACGCCGGCCGAAACGCCGCCTCCATCATTTCGTAAGTCACCCGGCCAAGGAGGAGGGCATCCGCCCGGTTGAGGTTCTCGACCGCGTGACGATGCAAGTCTTCGTCCGGGAGAATTGCACGATGATCGCAGCACCCGTCCAATGTGACGTTGATGGAATACCGAAGGGGTCGCACCACGTGCTCCTGAGCGGACTAACGTGTGCCGATCACCCGCGCGAGCAAGCACCTGCTTGCGGGCATCGGCTCGTGGATCGGGTGGTTAGGTGTCATTTGTTTCCCAGCCGCTTTCCCGTGCCCTTTTCAGCAAATCTTCGTAGTGAGATCGGGCCCTACGAAGGACGAGGTCACGATCTTTCGACCAGTGGATTTCGCGGTCCCACCAGATATCCAGCTCACGCCGGCTGCACAATTTTGCGATTTTTCTGATGAGATCATCAGCCTCTGTGCCGTAGATCTCTAGGTCGTACGCCAGGACGTCGGTTAACGGATGATCTCCGGGCTTTCCGTTCATCGGGGCTCAATGACACCTAACGTGTCCGCGCGAGGCGCGCGGCCCGAGGCGAGCAGCGACGTCGAGCTGACTGCGTCGCTCTCGAACCGGTGGTTAGAAGGCAGGTTTGACCTGATTATTGATTGCGCGCGCATCGGCCTCGCACTCGGAGATCAATGCCTTTTCGTCTGTGCCGGTTCGAGTGATCGTCCGCCCCCAAAGATCACTCCCCTCGACGACCCAGACGTTGCTCGAAACCTCCCTGTAGCTGAAGAACCAACCCGCCACAGAACTCTCGATAGGGTACTCCTTAAGCATGTCATCCCGAGATCTCGGCGCAACGGCGATTCGTGGCACAAAGGCTCCTGCCTACTAACGTGTCCGCGTGAGGCTCGCGTGCGCGACTCGCGCAACAGCGTAGCTCTCGACGCGGGGGCTAGGTGCACGCCGATTCATTCCTGGACCGTCATCAATTCCACGCCACCGCCGCCGTAGTCATCGAGAACAACAAATCTACGCCGTCGTGCCCCAACAAGCGACATCAACGCGGGACTTTCCTGAAGCAGTTCCGCGATCTTGGCGCGTGCGGCCTCCAGGTCACGCCGGATTGTGTCATCGGTCGCATTTTCTGCGCGAAAGCTGGAAGGGATGCGGCACTCCAGAATTTCGTCAGAAAGTCGAAGGCCAATTCCCTCAAAAACGACGGAATCTCCAGCACCCAGGCGGCCAATGGCAAGTTCAAACCTCGGACCGGTGAGCTTCGAGATTTCCATGGTGAAAGGTTAGAACGCAGCGCGCCGACATTTGAGGCGTCGTCTTCGGCTATCCATCCCGTTTTGCGCCGCCCGGTGCGTTCTCCGCGCGCTGCTTCGTTTGCGTCTCGTCAGGTTTGTAGTCACCGATGACACCTTTCAGGGGGCAAACTGAGAATGCCGGACATTTCTTGCAGCCAGCTAGCAAAGCGATTGGGCATAGTGTCATTCTCGATTCCTTCTTATTCAGTGTTTGGCGTCTCTCTGGAACCTGCGGTTAGATTGCCACGGTCCAAGATCTGAAGCTACCGCGCAAGCGCGCTGTTGGTCCTTGCTACTCCACCCGAATCTTATTGTCGCGGATGACCATTGCCAGTCTATCCGAGTCGGCGCGCATTAACGCGAGAAACTCCGCCGGGGTGCTACCCCCTACGTTGAAGCTCTGGCCGGCCAGCTTTCCACGCACGTCCGGATCGGCGAGCGCCTTCATCAGTTCACCACGCAGCCGCGCGATGCGCTCCATCGGCGTACCCGCCGGGACCAAAATACCAAGTGCGGAAGCCGCCGTGAAGCCAGGCACTGATTCGGCGATGGTCGGCGTATTCGGAAGCTGGGATATGCGAAGCGCACTGCCGACGGCGAGCGCCCTGATTCGGCCCTCCTTCACCTGCGGTAGGGCTTGCGGCGCAGATACGAACGCGACGTTCACGTGCCCGCTGATCAGGTCGGTCATTGTCGGTGCGCTGCCTTTGTACGGCAACGACAAAGTGGTCAGATATGTGGGCACGCCGATGCGTACATGCACCACGGCGATACCGGTGCGGCTCGCCAGCAACACAGCGTTCAGATCGCCCGAGATGCCAGTGCCGACCGAACCGTAGGCCACCTTTCCCGGGTTGGCTTTCGCAAAAGCCACCAGTTCCGTCACCGTGGACGGAGAGAAGTTCGTCGTGGCGGCGAGTATTTGCGGCGAGCTCCCCAGCAAGCTCACGGGCTCGAAGGACTTGAACGGGTCGTAACTGACGTTCTTGTACAGCAGAGGACGGACAACGAGCGTGCCAACGCCGATCAGCAGCAGCGTGTAGCCATCCGGAGACGCTTTCGCCACCTCGGCCGCGCCGAGCGAACCTTCGGCCCCGGCTTTGTTTTGCACCACCACCGGATGGCCGAGTCGCTCGGCCAGCTGCGGGCCGATCAGCCGCGCGAGGCCGTCAGCCAGACTCCCAGGCGCGAAAGGCACTACGATGCG
>DATIEU010000326.1:0-14318 GCA_035455565.1 Steroidobacteraceae bacterium
CACGCGCTGTCCGTGGGCGCAGCCGCGCGGCGCCGCGGCGGTGCCGCCGCTCGAGTCGGTCGATGCCGGCCGGCAGGTGGCCTGCGTGCGGTGGCGCGAGCTCGATCTGGCGACGAGAATTGCGCCCTGATGGATGTGCAAGCCTACTTCGCCCGGATCGGATATTCGGGCCCGCGTGATGCAACCCTGCGCACTCTGCGGGAGCTGCATCTGCGGCATGCTCAGTTGATCCCGTTCGAGAACCTCAACCCGTATCTCGGTCTCGCGGTGCCACTCGACATCGCCACGCTCGAGCGCAAGCTCGTGCTACAGCGGCGCGGCGGCTATTGCTTCGAGCAGAACCTGTTACTGGGCGAAGCGTTGCGTTCGCTCGGCTTCAAAGTCCGCGGACTGGCCGCACGGGTGACATGGAATGCTCCGCAAGGATTCGTCTCGGCGCGGACCCACATGCTGCTGCATCTCGATCTCGAAGAGGGCCCGCATCTCGCCGATGTCGGTTTTGGCGGCATGACGCTCACCGGGCCATTGCGCCTGGTAGCAGATATCGAGCAGCAGACGCCGCACGAGCCCTTCCGGCTGCTCGCCGAGGGCCCGCACTTCATCATGCAGGCGAAGGTGCGTGAAGGCTGGAGATCCCTGTACCAATTCGACTTACAGGAGCAGGTGGTGGCCGATTACGAGGTCACCAACTGGTACCTCGCCAATCATCCGGAATCGCGTTTCGTGCGTAATCTCGTGGCAGCGCGCGCGACGCCGGACCGGCGCTTTGCGTTGCTCAACAACGAGCTTGCCGTCCATCATCTCGGTGGCCCGAGCGAGCGGCGCGTCCTCGAAAGCGTCGCGGCGTTGCGCAATGTGCTCGAAAACGCCTTGCAGATCGAACTGCCCGACGTGCCACATCTCGACGCTGCCTTGCAGCGGGCGCTCGACCCTCGCTAGCCCGGCGAGCCGCGCTTGCGCCCGTCACCCCTCGTCATTTTCCTGATCGTGTCGCTCATCTGGGGTCTCACGTGGATGGCGATCAAGATCGGTGTCGCGGCGGTGCCGCCATTCTTCTTCGCCGCCCTGCGCTTCATCGCCGCCGGCGGCCTGTTGCTCGCCATCATGGCGACGCGCGTGAACTGGCAAGGTTTGCGGCGCGAGTGGCGTGCAGTGGTTGGCGTGTCGATGCTCATCACGACGTTCTCGTATGGGCCGACGTTCTGGGGCGTGCAGCACACGGCTTCCGGCGTCGCCGCGGTCATCAACATGTCGATGACCCCGCTGATGCTCTTCGTGATCGGCGTGATGCTGGGAGCAGAGCGTTTCGATCGGCGCAAGCTCAGCGGCGTGCTCATCGGGATCGTCGGCCTGGTGTTGCTCTTCTGGCCCGAGCTGCAATCCGATGCGCACACCGAAGCCCTGAGCCTCGCCGCGCTCCTCACGGGAACGACCGTCTACTGCCTGGGCTCGGTGCTGAGCGGACGGGTGCTGCGCGGCCTCGACACCGTGAGCGTCAGCGGCGCGGTGATGTTGATAGGCGGCTTGGGTCTGGCTGTCCTGTCCGCACTCTTCGAAACCGTGACGGCCGGGACGTTCGCCGCATTGCTCGAGCCCGCACCATTCGTGAGCCTGGTCTTTCTCACCCTCGGGGGCTCGATCGTCGCCTTTACGCTGTTCCTGTACCTGCTGCGTGTGTGGGGTCCAACTCGTGCGGGTCTCTTTGCCTTCGTGTCGCCGGTGGTCGCTCTCATCACCGGCGCGCTCGCGCTGGGTGAGCGCATCGATCCACTGCAAGCGTTGGGCGCTGCCGTGTTGATCGGTGCCGCCGCCTTCACCGTGGGACGCGATGCGCTCAGAACTTCTAGTACACTCGCGGCTCCCCTGGACCAAGGCGATCGGTGAATGGGCCCACTTGCCGGGATCAAGATTCTCGACCTGAGCCGCGTGCTCGCGGGACCCTGGGCCACGCAGACGCTCGCAGATCTGGGCGCGGATGTGGTCAAGATCGAGCGGCTGGCACACGGAGACGAAACGCGCGCGTGGGGACCGCCGTACCTCAAGGATCGTGACGGGCACGATACCAGCGAGTCGGCGTATTTCCTCAGCGCCAACCGCGGCAAGCAATCGGTCGCGGTGGATCTTGCAAGCACCGCGGGCCAAAAGCTGGTGCGCGAGCTGGCGCTGCAGTCGGACGTGCTGGTCGAGAACTTCAAGGTCGGCACGCTACGGCGCTTCGGTCTCGCGTGGCCGGATCTCGCGCCACTCAACGCGCGGCTCATCTACTGTTCCATTTCCGCGTTCGGCCAAACTGGCCCGCGCGCGCATGAGTCGGGATACGACGCGATGATCCAGGGCATGGGCGGCCTCATGAGCATCACCGGGGTTGCGGACGGCGAGCCGGGCGCCGGACCGCAGAAGGTCGGCGTCGCGGTCGCGGACCTGATGACGGGTCTCTACGCCGCCATCGCGATCGTCGGCGCGCTCTTCGAGCGCGAGCGCTCCGGCGCCGGACAGCACATCGATCTCGCGCTGCTCGACACGCAGCTCGCGTGCCTGGCGAACCAGGCGCTGGGGTTCCTGGTGTCTGGTCAGTCACCACGGCGGCGCGGAACGGCTCACCCCAGCATCGTTCCTTATCAGGCGTTCGCGAGCGCCGAGGGACACTTGATGCTCGCAATCGGCAACGACCGCCAGTTCGCGGCGTTTTGCGCGGTTGCCGGCGAGCCCACGCTCGCCGCCGACCCGCGATTTGCCACGAACGCACAGCGTGTTGCACATCGTGACGTCCTGATCCCGAAGGTCGCCGCGCTGCTCGAGGCACGCAGTGCGCGTCAGTGGATCGAGGCCTTGAACGGGGCCGGCGTGCCCTGCGGCCCGATCAACGACATCGGCGAGGCGTTGGCGGAGCCCCAGGTGCGTGCGCGTGAAGTGCAGGTTTCCCTGCCGCACGCCCTTGGCACCGCTCCCGGCGTACGCAACCCGATTCGCTATTCACGGACGCCGCTCGATCACCGGGTGCCGCCCCCATTGCTCGGGGAGCACACCAGTCGCATCCTTGCGGAGCGGCTCGGTCTCGGCGAGGCGGAGATCGCGGATTTGCGGCAGCGACGAGTCGTCGCTTGAACGGATTTGCAAGGGAGACTGAGGACTCATGCCCCATCGACGCATAGTGACACCCAGTGAAGGGCTGGCGAGCGTGCGCTACGAGATCCGTGGCCGCCTGGCGCGCCGCGCGCTCGAGATGGAGCGCCTGGGATACGAGATCGTATCGCTCAACATCGGCAACCCCGGTGTGTTCGGCTTTCGCACGCCCGAGACCATGCGTCTCGCGATGATCGAAAACCTGAAGTCGAGCGAGGCCTATTGCCACCAGAAAGGCATTTTCCCGGCGCGCGAAGCCGTAGTGATGCAGCAGCAGGAGCGCGGCGTTCGCGGGGTGACGGCGGAGGAAGTGTTCATCGGCAACGGCGTGAGCGAGCTGATCGATCTCACGCTGCGCGCGTTGCTCAATGCCGGCGATGAAGTACTGGTGCCGAGCCCGGACTATCCGCTCTGGACCGCGGCGGTAAACCTCAACCGTGGCCGGGCAGTGCATTATTCGTGTCGGCCGGAACGCCGCTTCGTGCCGGATATCGAGGAAATCGAGCGGCTGATCACGCGGCGCACGCGCGCGATCGTGGTGATCAATCCGAACAATCCCACCGGGGCCGTGTATCCGCGCGCAGTGCTCGAGGGCATCGTGAAGCTCGCCGAAGAGCATCACCTGGTGGTTTTCAGCGACGAAATCTACGACCAGATGCTCTACGACAGCGCCGAGTTCGTGCCGATGGCGACGCTGGTTCGCCACACGTTGTGCGCGACGCTCAGCGGCCTGTCGAAGGTGTACCGCGCGTGCGGTTACCGTGTCGGCTGGGCGGTGTTCTCGGGGGACCTCGAGCACGCCGGAGAATACGTCGCGGCACTCGAGTTGCTGGCATCCCTGCGCCTGTGCAGCAGCGTGCCGGCACAATGGGCCGTGCAGACCGCTTTGGGCGGACACCAGAGCATCCGTGAGCTCACGGCGCCGGGCGGCCGCCTGTATGAGTCGCGGCGCGCCATCCTTGAAGCAGTGGCACGCAGCCGCTATCTGCGGGTGGTCGAGCCCGCGGGCGCGATGTATGCGTTCGTCGAAGTGCGACGCGATCTGTTGCCGGATTTCGACGATCAGCGCTTCGCAATGGATCTCCTGGAGCAGAAGCACGTGCTGATTGCGCCGGGCGTGAGCTTCAACGTGCCGTATCGCAACCATTTCCGCATCACGAACCTGCCGGATGCGGAAGTGTTGCGCTCCGTGTTCCAGCGCATTGAGGAGTTGCTCGAGGCGTACGCCACGAGCGCCACGGCGCGCACGCAGCCCGACTTGAAAGTGGTTGGACCGGCGGCCAAGCGCTGAGCTTGTCTGCACCTTAAGTGTCAGACTTAAGCAGCTGACTATTCTTAGAATTGTACTGCCTTACGGGATACCTGCAGGCGGCGCTGGAAAGCGCCTCGACGATCGTCACGGCTCACGCGCGGCAAGCATTCGCAATCCGCGCGGCGTGGGCTGAGCTGCAACGCGCTCACGGTCTCACCGTCTGGCCGACGCCCGACGTCCTGCCGCTCAGCGCCTGGCTGATGCGGCATTGGTCGCGGGCGCTCGACGACGACGCGCAACCCGAGCTCCCGCTGCTCCTCGACTCGCTCCAGGAGCGCATGCTCTGGGAGCACATCGTGTCCGCCACTGCGCACGAACGTGACCTGCTGCATCCGCATGGCACGGCCAATGCGGCCTGGCGCACCTGGCAACGTGTTCATGACTGGGCGATCGACCTGCGGGCATTGCGCGGCTCGGACAGCGAAGAAACGCGCGCCTTCCTCGGCTGGTCGGAGCGTGCTACGCAAACGATGCGTGAGCACGGCTGCATCGATGCGCCGCGCGCGTTGTCGAAGTGCCCGGTCGTTGCGGATCCGGCTGCGGGCGAGCTCATGCTGCTCGGCTTCGACGACACATCGCCCGCGCGACGTGCGTTGCTCGAGCGGCTGGCGAGCAGCGGCACTGGCATTCGGGAAGTGCCGTCGCGTGCCGCCCTCGCGCGGTGTGCAAAGCTCGGTTGTGCCGATGCGGATGACGAGTTGCGATCGGCGGCATGGTGGGCCCGGCAACGACTGGAGCGCACCCCGACGGATCGCCTCCTGATCTCGATCCCGGATCTCGACCAGCGGCGCGCACGGGTGGAACGGACGCTGGCGGAGATCCTCGAGCCGGTTTCGCTCCTGGTGGACTCGCCGGACGAGGTTCTTTCATTCACTGTCGAGGCAAGCGTTTCTCTCGATCGCTATCCACTCATCGCCGCGGCGCTCACCGCGCTCGAGCTGGCGGCTGGGCGCGTCGCATTCGACACGGTGAGCGACTGGCTGCGCTCGCCGTATTGCCTCGGCGGGTATTCGCAGGGGGCGGCACGGGCACGGCGCGATGTCCTGCTGAGGCGCGTGGCCTCGCCGCAGCTCACGCTCGGGTCGCTCATTGCCGCGCTGGCCAACTCGGCCTGGCAGCAGCAGGAGCCGGAAACACTCGCCGCCTTGCGCCGCTTCCAGGATGAGCTCCGTGCAACGACCCGCGCGCCCGCGAGCTGGAGCGAAACGTTCAGCCGTGCACTTGCGCTGCTCGGCTGGCCGGGCGACCGCGCGCTGAGCAGCGCCGAGTTCCAGACGGTCGAAAAGTTCAAGGAGGCGCTGCGCGCACTCGCCATGCTCGACCGGTTGCTCGGTCGCCTGGACCTGGCGGCGGCGGTTGGACTCTTCAGGCGTCTGCTCGAACAAACGGCCTTCCAACCGGAGACCGGCAGCGCCGCGGTCATGGTTACGTCACGCCTGGGCGACCCGGTGCTCGTGTATGACGGCATCTGGGTGAGCGGCGTGCATGCGGCCGCGTGGCCCGAGCCGCCACGGCCGGATCCCTTCATCCCATGGGCCGTCCAGGCCGCGGCAGGCCTGCCGGGAGCCTCGGCACAGAGCATGGTGGCGCGCGCGCAGCGCACCCTGGCTGGCTGGGTGGCGAGCGCGAGCGAGGTGATCCTGAGCTGGCCCGCGCGGCGTGATGAAGAGGAGTACGACCCGAGCCCACTGATCGTGGCGCTGCCGGATTTCGACCACGCAGGCCTGCACCGTCCGCAGTATTCCGAGCTGATTCACGCGAGCGCACGCCGCGAGCGCATCGTCGATGAGATCGCGCCACCGGTGGCGACCGGAATGCCATTCCGCGGGGGCGCGCGCGCCGTCCGGTTGCAGTCATTGTGTCCGTTCCGCGCTCATGCCGAGCAGCGCCTGCGCGCACAACCGCTCGAGCAGCCGGAGCCAGGCATCGATGCACGCACGCGCGGCAGCCTCATTCACCGCGCACTCGAGCAGGTCTGGTCGACGCTATCCGGATCCCAGGCGCTGCACGAACTTTCGGCAGAAGCCCGTGACGCGCTCATCGAGGGCGCGATCGCGGCCGCGAGCCGCGCAGTCTTCGAACGCGGCCGGCGCTGGCCGCCAGCCACGCGCACGATCGAGACAGAGCGGCTGCGCGTGCTGCTCCGGGAATGGCTCGATCTCGAGGCGGGGCGTGAGCCTTTCCACGTGCTCGCTCTCGAACGCAGCTTCGAATGCAGCGTCGGCGGACTCGCATTCAATCTGCGAGTCGACCGGCTCGATCGGCTCGCCGACGGGCGGCAGGCGCTGATCGACTACAAGAGCGGCGATGCCGACGTGAAGGACTGGTGGGGAGAGCGGCCCGGCGATCCGCAGATTCCGTTGTACGCGCATGTCGTGGAACCGGCGCCGGGCGCACTGGCATACGCGATGGTCAGCGCCGAGGGCTGCCGCTTCGAAGGCGTGTCCGCCGCGCCACCAGCGCTCGCGCGACTCAAGGTGCTCGACGACTGGCGCGGGCAACTCGCGGCGTGGCGCTCGGTCATCGAGCGCCTGGCTGCCGACTTTGTCGCCGGTCGTGCTGCGGTCGATCCGCTGCGGACCGCGTGCGGCACCTGCCACCTGCACGCGCTCTGCCGCATCGATGAGGTCACGGCGCGCTCGGTCCGTGGAGGCGGCGATGACTGAGTTGCGACATGACGAAGCGGCTCGCGCGGCGGCGCTCGATCCCTCGCGCTCGTTCGTCGTCCAGGCGCCGGCGGGCTCGGGCAAGACCGGACTGCTCACGCAACGCTTCCTGCGGCTACTCGCCGTTGTAGACGCACCCGAGCAGATCGTGGCGATCACCTTCACGCGCAAGGCGGCGGCGCAGATGCGTCACCAGGTGATCGAAGCGCTCTTAAAGGCGCGCAAGGAGCTCCCGCCGGGTCGCGACGCGCATGCGCGACGCACGCATGAGCTCGCGCGCGAGGCGCTCGCGCGGGCCGAAAGCCGCGGCTGGGACCTGATGATGCACCCGGCGCGGCTGCGCATCGAAACGATCGACGCGTTCTGCTACTGGATAGCAGCGCAGCTGCCGATGCTCTCCCGCACCGGGGCGGAGCTGCGCGTCATCGAGGATGCGCGCCCGTATTACGCGGAAGCGGCGCGTCGCACGCTCGGATTGCTGGAGGAGGGCGGTCCGGTCGCCGCCGACGTCGAAGTGTTGCTCCGGCACCGGGATAACCAGCTCGTGCAGACCGAGTCGCTGCTCATCGACATGCTCGGCAAGCGCGACCAGTGGTTGCCGATCGTCGTCGGTCTCGAGGGCGCGCGGTTGCGCGAACGGCTCGAGCGCGACCTGGCCCTGGAAGTGCGCGACTGCCTCACGGCGTTGCGCGAGCGCTGGCCGGCGGAAAATCTCGTCGAAGTGACGCGACTCGCGGCCTTCGCCGCGAAAAACCTGGGGACCGGTGCCGGTGAGCTCGTGCCGTGGCTCACCCACGACCGCGTTCCCGACGTTGCTCCCGCAGCCGTACCGCTGTGGTGCGGGCTCGCGCGGCTGCTACTGACCGACCGCAGCAGTTGGCGCAAGCGACTCGATTACCGTGACGGTATTCCGGCCGAGGCGCGCGTCGCCAAGAGTCGCCTGCTCGCCCTGATCGGGGAACTCGCTCGTGACGATGAGCTGCTGCCACTGTTTGCGATGGTGCGCCGCCTGCCGGCAACGCAGCTGTCCGACGCGCAATGGCAAGTGGCTGCGGCGCTTCTGCACCTGCTCAAGACCGCCGCTGCACAGCTCGAACTGGTGTTTCGCGAGCGCGGCGAGGTCGACTATGCAGCCGTGGCGCAGGCCGCCGTGACTGCACTGGGCGGAGCAGAGGAACCGGGTGAGCTCGCGCTCGCGCTCGACTACCGCATCCACCATCTGCTGGTGGACGAGTTCCAGGACAGTTCGCATACACAACTGCGATTGCTCGAGGCGCTGACGGCAGGCTGGGTCGACGGCGATGGCCGGACGCTCTTCTGCGTCGGCGATCCGATGCAATCGATCTACCGCTTTCGCCAGGCGGAGGTCGGCCTCTTCCTGCGCACGCGCGATCATGGCTTGGGCTCGATCCGTCCCCAACCGCTCATGCTCGAACGCAACTTCCGTTCCGCGGCGGAGCTCGTGGGCTGGTTCAACGAAGTATTCGCGCACGCGCTGCCCGCGCGCGACGACGTGCAACGTGGCGCGGTGCGCCACGTCACGAGCGTCGCGGCGCGCAAGGCGCGCGGCAAACCCGCGGTCACTGTGCATTGCCGGTTTTCGCCCGACCTGCAATCGGAGGCCGTGGAGATCGCCACACTCGTCGCGACTTACCGTGAGCGCACGCCCCAAAAGCGCGTGGGCATCCTCGTGCGTCAGCGTCAGCATGCGCGTCGCGTCGCCGCAGAGTTGCGCAAGCGCGCGCTGCGGTTCCAGGCGGTCGAGCTCGAGCCGCTGATCGCACAACCCGTGGTCCGCGACCTGCTCGCGTTGACGCGTGCGCTTCTGCATCTTGGCGACCGCACCGCGTGGCTCGCACTGCTGCGCTCGCCCTGCTGTGGTCTGACGCTCGCGGATCTCGAGCCCCTGACGCGCGGCGCGGAATCGGAAACCTGCTGGGAGCTGCTGCACGACACGACGCGCCTCGCAACGCTCTCCGGGGACGGGCAGGCCCGCTTGCAGACACTGCTCGGTGTGCTCGACCCGGCACGCGAGCTCGGTGGACGGTTGCCGGTGCGCTCGTGGGTGGAGCGCACGTGGTTGAGCCTGGGCGGGCCGGCGGCCGTAGCGGATTCGCGCGGACTCGAGGATGCGGAAGCTTTCTTCGAACGGCTGCAGGAAGTGGAGCGTCGGGGGCCTCTGCCTGCGGGCGGCGCGCTCGATGTCGCTTTTCAGGAGTTGTATGCGACGACCGACGCAGCGGCGCCGGAGGAGCTGCAGCTCATGACGATCCACAAAGCGAAAGGACTCGAGTTCGACATCGTGATCCTGCCGGGCGTAGGCCGCGGACGGGAACGCAGCGTGCAGCCGCTCCTGCGCTGGCTCGAGGTGCCGCGCTCCGAGCGCGACACGGGCCTCCTGCTGGCACCGATCGAGCGCACGGGATCGGATGGGGATGCGCTCTATGACTACCTGAGCCTGCGCGAGGCGGAACGCGAGGCCTTCGAGCGCGCCCGGTTGCTGTACGTCGCGACCACCCGTGCGCGCGAGCATCTGCACCTGTTCGCTCACGTGCGCACCAAGGGGCAGGACCAACCCGAGGTGGGTGAACCGGAATCGCAATCGCTGCTCGCGCTCATGTGGCCCAGCATCCGTGACGAGTTCGAACGGGCTTTCGAGCATCGCCTGCAGGAGCACGATGCCGTGAGCCAGTTCGAGCTCGCACTGCCTGCGTCAACCGGCGGGATCGACCGACACGGCGCAGATTGGCGCGTGCCGCTGCCGCCGCCTTCAGTCGAGGTGCAGCGGCGCAGCGAGGTTCGGCCCGACCTCACGTTGCTGCGTCCGGAATTCGAGTGGGCGGGGGAGACGCGCCGTCACATCGGCATAGTGGTGCATGGCGAGCTCGAACGCTGGGCGCACTCGCCGACGATGCCGACTGCCGAGGCAATCGATGCCAGCCGTGCCCGCGTTCGCCGGCGGCTCGAGGCGCGCGGAGTCCCCGCGGAGCATCTGGATGCGGCGATCGCCATCATCCTGCGCGCCCTGCACAGCACCAGCACCGACGCACGCGGCCGTTGGATCTTCGATCCGGCGCATCGTGAGCGGCGCGCCGAGCAGGCGCTGAGCGGACTGGTCGATGGCGAGATCGTGCATGCGGTGCTCGATCGCACCTTCATCGATGCCGCGGGGACGCGCTGGATCGTCGACTTCAAGACCGGCAGTCACGAGGGCGGGGCCGTGGAGGCATTCCTCGACGCCGAGGTGGAGCGGTATCGGCCGCAACTCGCGCTCTACGCGCGCCTGATCCGCGCGTTGGCAGCCGAGCCCGTGCGCGTGGGCCTCTACTTTCCGCTGCTCGGCGCCTGGCGCGAATGGGCGCCCGAGAGCCTGGAAACGACCGGCTAGTACGTTCCCGCGAGCGAGAAGGGCCGTCGCCCCTGTGCGTCGGGACTGCCGAGAAAGCGCAGCGTATCGGTGACCGCCTTGGAAGCATCGGGACGTGGCGCCACCAATCCCTCGATCACGTAGCTGCGGTCGGCACCCAGGCTGAGCGTGCCATCGACCTGCATGGGTCCTTCGAGATCTTTGACCTTTCCCACCAAACGATCTTTCTGGTTCGATGACTCATCGAACAGCAGGCTGTAACTGCCGATTGCGGCGCCCTGCGGAGGCGGCGCCTTGAGATTGCGCAGCTCGACCTTTCCCTGGATCCGGGGCACGGTCCCTTTGGGGAGCGAGACGCGCGCCAGTTGCGCGCGCAGTACGCCGCTCCAACCGGCCGGAACGATATTGCGCGGCAGAGCCTGGAGCGGCAGATGAGCCTCGACGTCACGTGCTTCCACGCTGCCGCCAAACCCCAGGCGCAGTCCCGCGCGCGCCTGGCCGTCACTTCGATCGATCTCCGCGTCGAGCGCCAGGCGGCCGAGGAAGAGCTGCAGCGGGCGCAATTGCCAACGCACGCCGCCGATGGATTGCCCATGCACGGCCACTACGTCCGTGCGTCCGCTCCAGATCGTGCCTTCGAGTGTGCCGACCGTGACGCCGGATGGCAGGAGGGGCGCAAGGAAGCGCGCCGGGAGTCCTACGATCAGAGTCACCAGGAACGCCGCCAGACCTGCGGCGATCAGAGGCCAGCGCACTCTGGAGAAGAGGGCGCTCAGCCGGAATTCCTCAGGATCACGCTCGCGTTCACGATTCCCGACTGTGCGCCGCGGTCGATGGTCGCCGACTCGATGCGCAGGCCTTGCTGCTCGAGGTTCGCAAGCCACGCGACCATGGTGTCGAACGAGGCGCCCTCGAGGCGCACGCGCACGCCACCAGTGCCGCTTGGCTGAGTGCCCGTGAGCGCGGAGCTCAGCCCCGCCGTGCGCGCCGACTGATCGACGATCACGATCAGCGATCGTCCCGAAGCAGCGGCACCCGCAGGTCCGGCAGCCTGCAACTCGCCCGCTACGCCGCGCATCCACTCGAGATCCTGCTGCTTCTGTTCGACGCGGCGCTCGACACGGCTGGCGGCCGCATAGAGCGGCAGGACGATCGCGCCGAGGAAGAGCAGCACGGCGGCGGCCACGCCGCCCCACGTGACCATGCGCCGCTCGCGTTCCGACAGGCCCGCCAGCCACGCTTCGGTCTTGCGCCACAGTTCTTGCATCACGAGGCGCCTCGTCCACGTACCTGGATGCGCCCTTCGACCCCGGGCGGTCGCGGGTTCGAGGACTGCAGTTCCGCCAGCATGCCGCGCTCGGTCACGAGCTGCTGCAGGCGATCGAGACTACCGACATCCTTGGCGGTCACCTTGAGATCGAGCACGCTGCCGCGAAAGCTCAAGGCTTCGAGCGTGGTCTCGGGAACCTGCGCCACAGCGCCGCCGAGCGTGCCGAGTGCCGTCAGCAGGCTGTCGCCGCTGGCACCGCCGCGAATCGCCTGCAGGCGGGCCTCCATCCTGCGGCGCGCGTCGACTGCATTCTGCTCGCCGGGCATCGCTTCGCGAAAAACCCGCTCGATCGATGCGTCGAGCTGCTTCTCGACACGGCTCAAGTGCCAGATCTCGACGCCTTTGCCGAGCAGGTTGAGCGCGATCAGCGCGCCTGCGAGGATCGCTGCGAGCCGCCACGAGCGCAGTTGCTCACCCCAATGTGACTTCTGCTCATATGGGCCCTGGAGCAGATTGAGCGGCGCGGCGGCTACGGCGTGATGCGCAAGCCACGGCAACACACCATCCGGCAGCAGTTGAACCTTGAGACTCGCGACGCGGGCGCGCCAACCGTCGATGACGTCCTGGTGCTGGGTCCAGTCGGCGGGGGTGAGATACACGAGTACGTGAGTCTCTGCGGGTGTCGCATCGAACACCGCCAGCTCGAGGGCTTCGCCGAGCGGCTCGGCGTGCACCACGGCCGGTGGAGTGCCCGGTTGCCGCACGTACAACCGGTCCGCATCGATCAGCGCAACGGTCTGACCGGGCATGTTGGGCAGAGCGTCGTTGTCCGCCGCAACGATGTCGGGCGAGATCTGTGCCGCGCGCAATCGCTCGAGCCAGCCGCGCAAGCGCGCGTGGCTGACCGCTGCCACGGGTGTGCCCGCGCGAGCGGCTTCGCGACGGCCGATTGCAAAGTGCATCTCATCGACGTCTTCGGCGAGGTTTTCCTCGAGCGCGAAGGGCACCACCTGCGCGAGTTTCGCGCTGCCACGGACCGGCAGCTCCGGCTCGGCAAGCAATACGTCGACCCCGGGTACCAGCACGATGATGCGTTTGCCGGCGGCGAGCGAACTCGCGAGCGTGAGCGGTCCGGTCTGGACGGCGCTGAGACGAGCGCCGGTGGCATCCACGACCAGCCATGACGCTGGCGCGTCCTCCGCTTCGGGAAGCCTGATGACGAGTGATTCCATCGTGCCTGTCAATCGCTGCCGAGACTGCGCATCACCGGCCGGGAGGCGCCGCTGCTCTCGCGATGCAACAGACTGTACAGACTCAACTGCGTCGAGCCAATAGAAACGACGGCGGTGACGCGGAAATAGCTGCTCGACTCGCTCACGTAGTCCTGGACGCGCTGAAATGTATCCTCGCCGAATGCCGCGCGCAGATCGTCGAGGGTCGGGAAGCAGCGCTCTTCGCGCTGGCGCGCGAGCCCTTCAGGGTCGGTGCCGAACTCGCGCGTGCCGTCACTCAACGCGTCGATGACGATGCCCGGCGCGGTGCAGACGTTGAGCTTGGTGCCGATCGGCAGCGCGCTGACGAACGGCCGCAGACGCTGAAAGCGTTCCTGGCCAAATTCGGGTAGCGCCAGCAGCTCGCTCACAGTGGTGATGGGGCCGTTCGCGGCGCGATAGGGCGGCGACTGCGAGGTATAGATGTTGTCTTCCGCGCCGTCGGGAAAATTCGGTTGCGTGTCAGCATCGAGCCAGTCCGCGAGGATTCCGGCCCACCTGGGCTCGAGATCGAGCGCGCTCAGCAGGTTCTGGAATTCGCGCACGCCCTCAGGATTCACGACGCCTTCCGGCGTCACGAGGTTGTTGAGATTGAAGCGCCCCTGCATGTCTTCGACACGCCCCTCGATGGCACCGCCGTCGATCGGTATCGGCGGGATCGGCGTGGCCCAGCGCTCTCCGAGGTGATCCTGCTTCGAGTCCTGCAGATCCTTGCGCAGGTAGGACGCCGCCCAGGCCTCGGCGCCGAGGCCCACGAGATACGCCTGGTCGAGGATCATGGCGGTGCTGCTGCGTCGCTGCTCGAGCGCACCCTCGAAGCCGATGCGCGTCGCGAGGATGGTGGCGAGCGCGACGATCAGCACGGCCGTGATCAGCGCGACGCCGCGCTGCCGGCGACTCGCCACACGATTCGGTGCCATCAGCCACCCACCTCGATGAGACGCGTGATCTCACCGAAATCCTCGAGCTCGAGCCTGATTTCGACCGCGACCGGGCGGGAACGCGCGACGGTGACGGCCGGCGCGTTGAGCGGCGGCCACTGGTCCTGCCACTGCTTCTGGCTGTCGCGGTAACGCACCGTCACGGACTTCACGCGGTCGATCAACTCGCGCCTCACGGGCTCGTTGGCGAGCGTCGCGTCGAGCACGTTGACGTACTGCCGGATCAGCTTGCCGTCGGGATCGAGCACATAGGACACGCGTTGCAGGGTGCCGCGGGGAAGACCCGCGGGATTGGTCCAGCCGGCGCGCGTCAGAGAGAAGAGCGTTTGATCGCGCTTGTCTGCCATCAGCGCCGGGAGGCGACCATC
>DATIEU010000327.1:0-4187 GCA_035455565.1 Steroidobacteraceae bacterium
AAACTTGCTGAAGGCTTTCTGCTGGCGCGCGAACTTCTGCAGCGGCGGTGCGATGTACTCACCCAGTGCCAACGCCGCCAGCATGAGGATCAGTCCGCCAGCCGCGACCCACGCCGCGACCCGCTTCACCGACACACCGGAAGCGCGCACCACGACCAGCTCACTGCCGCGCGCCAGGGCACCGAGACCGAGGAGCGAGCCGAGCAGCACCGAGATCGGCATGACTTCGTAGGCCTGCTGCGGCAGGTTCAGGATCGAGAACAACAGCGCGTCCGCCGCGCCGTAGTCGCCGACGCCGATGTCGTCCTGCTGGCCGATGAAAACGAACAATCCGCCGAGGACGAGAAAGACACCGACCACCATGACGCTGTAGAGCAGCACCGTGCCGATGAGATAGCGACCCAGGATGCTCATCTCTTGGTCACCGCAGGCCGCCGCCGCAGCCGCTGCCAGATCTCGTCGCGGAACAGCGCGAGCAGCGCGAGCGCCACCAGCACGGCGTGCACCCACCACAAGCCGAGGCTTTCCGGCACCACGCCCCTCGCCACCCACACCTTGGCCGCAGCCAGCAGGTTCGAGTAGATGAAGTAGAGCAGGATCGCGAGACCGATGCGCGCGTAACGTCCCTGCCGCGGACGCAGCCGCGCCAATGGCACGGCGAGCAGGGTCAACACGAGCGCCATCAGGGGAATCGACAGCCGCCATTGCAGCTCGGCGCGATCCTCCGGGTCGGACGAGGCGAACAGCGCGCGTGTCGACTTGAGCTCCACCCCCGTCGCCTCGCCCGCGACCGCCGGCAGGCGCACCGGTATGCCGTGCTCCTCGAACTCGGTGATGCGAAACGCGCGCGTGCCGGGGATGCCCTCGTAGCGGCGGCCCTGCTCGAGCACCAGCGTGTGCAGGAGCCCGTTCTGGCTCACGTGATGACGCGCCAGGCGCGCCACGGCGATCTCGATGCGCGGTCCATCGCTGCGCTTCACGAAGACATCGCGCAACGTGCCATCGCGGTCGACCGCCGCGGCGTAGAACACCACGCCGACGCCGCCCACGGAAAGAAACCGGCCCGGCTCGAGGTTGCCGAACTGTGCGTCCCGCAGCGCCTCGCGCCGCAGCTCCTGCACGCGCTGGGCGGCATGCGGTGTCATCACCAGCGCGAGCCAGGTGAGGAGTCCCGTGAGCACGATGGTGAGCCACAACACCGGCACGTAGAGCCGCGCCACGCTCACGCCGCACGCGTGCACCGCCGCCATCTCGCTTTCATGGTACAGGCGTCCGAACGCGAGCACGATCGCGAGCAGCAGTCCCACCGGCACCAGGACGGTGAGGTTCTGGAGAGACGTGAACCCGATCAGGGCGAGGACGACATCGCGCGGGAAGCGACTCTCAGCTGCCCGCTCGAGCACGCGCGCGAGCTGGTTCGAGACGAGGATGACGAGCAGGACACCGGTTACGGCCAACCAGGAAAGCGTCACTTCGCGCAGGATATAGCGGTCGAGTATGCGGAACACTTGTTACCCGCTGCTGTGGCGCCGGGAGCCTCGAACCCCGGGCTCCAAATTGAGTACACTACCGCGCCATGTCTGCCGGGCGCCTCCGCAGCGACTGCGGTGAACCGAAATCCTAGAAGCCGCGCCGGCGTCAACGTTAAACCAGTCGTGCGTGCCGCTCAATGCGCCCAGGGGCGCTCGAACGCCGCACGAGCGTCCCGAGGACGGAGCTTATGGAGCTGAAGGCGGTTACGGGGTCGGCAGGGGAAGTGCGCAGCGACTGCGTCCTGGTGGGCGTATTCGAGTCGCGTGAGCTCACCGACGCCGCCCGGCAACTCGATCGCCGGCTCGGCAAGCGATTGGGCAATCTGCTCCGCCGCGGTGACTTCGCGGCCAAGCTCGGCGAAACGCAACTGCTGCCGGAGCTCCCGCGTGCACCCGCGGCGCGCATCCTCCTCGTCGGTCTCGGGGCGCGCAAGGCATACGATCGTCGTGCCTATCGTCGTGCTTCGGTGGCGGGCGCGCAGGCGCTGGTGCGCACGGGGGCGCGCCAGGCCGTGTCGTGGCTGGCGCAGGAGCCGCCCACCGGCGTCGACGCCTACTACGCCGGGCGCGTTGCGGCCGAAGCCGTCGCGCACGTGCTCTATCGCATTCCCGATCTCAAGAGCGGCACCAAGCCGCCTGCTCCCACTCTGCGGCGCGTGTCGTTCGGCGTGCACGACAAGACGCGTCGTGACCTGCAACGTGGCCTCGATGACGGCAAGGGCATCGCCGCGGGCATGCAGCTCACGCGCGATCTTGGCAATCTGCCGGCGAATGTCTGCACGCCGCGCTACCTGGCACAGGCTGCGCGCGGCCTCGCGCGCCGGCAGCGCGCCGTCAAGGTACGCGTGCTCGGCCGTCCCGCCATCGCCAAACTCCGCATGGGCTCATTCCTGTCGGTGACGGCGGGAGCGGACGAACCGCCGCAGCTCATCGTTCTCGAGTATCGCGGCGGCGCGCGCGGTGCCGCGCCCGTGGCGCTTGTCGGCAAGGGCATCACTTTCGACAGCGGCGGCATCTCGCTCAAGGACCCGGCGGGCATGGACGAGATGAAATTCGACATGAGCGGCGCGGCCAGCGTCATCGGCACGTTCGCCGCGGCCGCGGCGCTCAAGATACCTCTCAATCTCGTGGGCGTGGTCCCGGCGTGCGAGAACCTGCCGAGCGGCCGGGCCACCAAGCCCGGCGACATCGTGCGCAGCATGTCGGGCCAGACAATCGAGGTGCTGAATACCGACGCCGAGGGCCGCCTGATCCTGGCCGATGCGTTGACCTTCGTGCGCCGCTTCAAGCCGGCGGTGGTGGTCGATATCGCGACGCTCACCGGCGCCTGCGTGATCGCGCTCGGCGCTCACTTCAGCGGCCTCATGTCGGCCGACGACGAGCTCGCACGGGAGTTGCAGAGCGCGGGCGATCGCGCGGACGATCGCACCTGGCGTATGCCGCTGGTGGACGATTACGGCGAAGGGCTCAAGAGCAATTTCGCGGATTTTGCCAACACTGGCGGCCGCGAGGGCGGCGCGATCACCGCAGCCGTCTTTCTCTCCAAGTTCGCGCAGGGCCTGCGCTGGGCGCACATGGATATTGCCGGCGTCGCCTGGCTCACGGGCGCACAGAAGAGCAGCACCGGGCGCCCGGTGCCCCTGCTCGTCGACTTTCTGCTGGACCGCGCCCGCAAGGCCGACGCGTAATCGGCGCATGGCACGCGTCGACTTCTACGTTCTCGAGCAGGCTGACGAGCAGGCGCGGCTGCGGCTCGCGTGCCGACTGGCGGAGAAGGCCTGGTCGCAATCGCAGAAGGTATTGTTGCTCGCCCCGGGCACGGACGAAGCACGCACGCTCGATGAGATGCTGTGGACGTTCCGTGACCGCAGCTTCGTGCCGCACGAGATCTACTCACCCGGCCAGGCACCGCGCACCGCCGTGCTCATCAGCGACGGCAACGCGCTGCCTGCGCAAGCGGATGTGCTCATCAACCTGTGTGACGCGGTGCCGGAGGGCCTCGAGCGTTATGCGCGCGTGGTCGAGCCGCTCGATGGCGACCCGGCGCGCCGCCAGTCGGGACGCGAACGCTTCCGCTTCTATCGGGAGCACGGCATGAACCCGGAATCACATGCCGTGCAGAACCACAATGAGCTCTGATCGTTCACGCTCGCACGACGATGCGATCCCCACGCTCACCGACGTGGTGGACCTCGGTGGCGCGGGGCTGTCCGCGGAGGACCGCGCTGCGCTGCAAGCGGACATTGCCGAGCGAGTCATGCGCGTCGCTGAAGAACTGCTGCGCGAGGCGAGCCAGCAGATCGAGGAGACCTTGTTCGAGCGCGTGTGCGATCGCCTGCGTGCGCGCCTTCCCGACCTGATCGACGCGGCGCTGCGCGCGCGAGGTTTAGGCGACTGACCACTCCCGGCGAGTCCGAGCGGCGCGCTTCGCTATACTGCTGCGCCTGATGGACAAGGTCTATTCACCCCACGAAATCGAGCAGCGCCTCTACGCACAGTGGGAGGCGGCCGGGTACTTCAAGCCGTCGGGACACGGGTCGCCCTTCTCGATCGTCATCCCGCCGCCCAACGTGACCGGCACGCTGCACATGGGGCATGCGTTCCAGCACACCCTGATGGATGCATTGACGCGTTTCCATCGCATGGAGGGTGACA
>DATIEU010000328.1:0-6455 GCA_035455565.1 Steroidobacteraceae bacterium
TGCACCTGGTGCGCAACGCCGTCGACCACGGCCTCGAGACGCCCGCCGAGCGCGTGGCGAAGGGCAAGCCCGAAACGGGGCGCATCGCCGTGAGCCTGCATCGCGAGGGCGCCGAAGTGGTCATCGTGGTGCGTGATGACGGCGCCGGCATGAACGTGCGCGCGATCCGCGAGAAAGCGGTTGCGATGGGCCTGGTGGATCCGCGCCAGCCGCTCACCGACGAGGAGGCCATGCAGCTGATCCTCGAGCCGGGTTTCAGCACCGCGGGCTCGGTGACCAAGGCGGCCGGCCGCGGCGTCGGCATGGATGTGGTGGCCACCGAGGTCAAGAAGCTGGGCGGCGCGCTCTTCATCGAGTCGACGCCTGGCCAGGGCACGGTGTTCACGGTGCGCCTGCCGTTCACCCTCGCCATCAGCCAGTCGCTCATCGTGCGCGTGGTCGACGAGCTCTACGCGCTGCCGCTGCCGACGGTCGAGGGCATCGTGCGGCTCTCGAGCCAGCAGGTGGCGCAGCACCTGGCGGAGGAAGCGCCGAGCTTCGACTACGGCGGCCAGAAATATCGCTTCCAGCACCTGGGCGCATTCCTTGGCAGTGAGCCGGCGCTGCTGCCCGAAGGCGAGGCGTCGGTGTCCGTGATCCTGGTGCGCGCCGGCGAGCATTCGACCGGGCTGGTCGCGGATGAGCTCGTGGGCAGCCGCGAAATTGTGGTCAAGTCGTTGGGCCCGCAGATCTCGAGCATCCGCGGCATTTCCGGCGCCACGATTCTCGGCGATGGCCGCATCGTCATCATTCTCGACGTCGGCGCACTGGTGCGCTCCGAGTGGCGTTCACGGCCGCTCGCGGAATCGCAGGCGCGCGACCGCGAGGACAAGCGTGTGTTCGCGCTGGTGGTGGACGACTCGATCACGGTGCGCCGTGTCACGCAGCGACTCCTCGAACGCAACGGCATGCGCGTGATGACCGCGAAGGACGGCATGGATGCGGTGTCGCTCCTGCAGGAACACCTGCCGGACGTGATCCTGCTCGACATCGAGATGCCGCGCATGGACGGTTACGAGGTGGCCTCGCAGGTGCGCAATGATCCGCGCCTCAAGGACATCCCTATAGTGATGATCACCTCGCGCGTCGGCGAGAAGCACCGCGCGCGTGCGATCGAGTTGGGCGTCAACGACTATCTCGGCAAGCCCTACCAGGAGGCGCAGCTCCTCGACGCCATCGAGCCACTGGTGCGCCGCCGGCGTCAGCGCGCGATGAACTGACATGGACATCCCGGTTACCGAGCTGTACAGCCTCCTGATTCCGCTCGCGGGCGAGCGCCTCATCGTGCCGCGCGCGAGCGTCGCCGAGGTGGTGAGCTTTCAGCAGCCCGACGCGATGGCGGGCGCACCCCCGTGGTATATCGGAACGATCAGCTGGAACGGACGCACGGCGCCCGTGGTGTCATTCGAAGGCGCCTGTGGCCAGCCCATGCCCGCGACCACCGGTCGCACGCGCATCGTGGTCTTCTACGGCATCGCGCAGAAGCTGCAATCCGGCGTCTTCGGGATCCTCACCCAGGGCTTCCCGCAGCTCGTGCGTGTGAATGCGGACGTCGTGAAGGCCGATTCGTCGCGCACTTTCCCCGAGCGTATGCCGGTGCTCTGCCAGGTGCGCATGATCAACGAGACGCCGCTGATTCCCGATCTCGAGCGCCTCGAAGAGATCATCGCGCAAGAGACGACGCCCAGCAGCTAGCGCGCCCGCGCTTTCCGGTCTTTGGTTTTTCTTGGCCCTTCGACCGGGGAAGGTGTTTTCGGGACCGTCGAAAACATGGACGTTTTCGTCGGAGTCTACAGGGATGTACTTGCGGCGTTCACGAAAATACCTTCCCCGGTCGGAGGGGCTTCTACTCCAAGTCTCCGTTCAGCATCTGCAATGCGCTGATTGCCGCGATGGCGGCGGTTTCCGTGCGCAGCACGCGCGGGCCCAGGCGCACCGGTTTGAAACCTGTGTCGACGGCGAGCCTGCGCTCAGCGGGCGACAGGCCGCCCTCGGGCCCGATGAGCAGCGTCACCGCCGACACCTTGCCGATCGCTTGCAACCCGGACGCTGCGGTGGGATCGAGCAGCAGGCGCACGCCCGCGCGTGCGGTCGCCAGCCACTCGCCGTAGGCCGCAGGTGCAAGAACCTCGGGCAGACGGTTGCGGCCGCACTGCTCGCACGCCGCGATCACAACGCCGCGCCAGTGCTCGCCCCGCTTCGCCGCCCGGCGCGCATCGAGCTTCACCACGCTGCGCTCGGTAACGAGCGGCGCCAGCACGGCGACACCGAGCTCGGTCGCCTTCTGCAGCACCCAGTCCATGCGCTCGCCGCGCGCCAGGCCTTGAGCCAGTGTGATTTCGAGCGGCGATTCGCGTTCGAATGGTCGGTGATCCCCGAGTCTGACGCGCAGCACCGTGCCGCGAGTCTCGACAATCGTCGCCGGGTATTCGCCGCCGCTGCCATCAAAGACCGTGACCTCCGCGCCTGCGCCGAGGCGCAGCACACGGCCGACATGCGCGGCGGCGGAGGCGCCGAGGGTGAGCTCGCGATGCGCGCCGAGCGGGCGATCGCTGAACACACGCGTCAGGCGCATGTGGCTAGGTCGATGCCTTCACGCGCGACGTCGACCATCAAGCGGATCTCATCCTCGGCGATCACGTAAGGCGGCATGAAGTAGACCACGTTGCCGATCGGTCGCAGCAGCACGCCGCGTTCCAGGGCATGGGTGTAGACGCGCAGCCCGCGGCGCTCGCGCCAATCGAAGGGCTCGCGCCTGCGCTTGTCGCGCACCAGCTCGATCGCGACGATCATGCCGTGCTGGCGCACCTCGGCGACGTGCGGGTGATCGCTCAGGTCGCGTGCCAGTCCGCCCATGAGCTGCGAGCGGCGGTGGTTGCGTGCGATCACCGCATCGCGTTCGAACAGCTCGAGGCTCGCCAGCGCCGCGCTGCAGGCGAGCGCATTGCCGGTGTAACTGTGCGAGTGCAGGAACGCATTGAGCCGCGTGTACTCGTCGTAGAACGCCTGGTAGATCGGCTCGGTGGCGAGCACCGCCGACAGCGGCAGGTACCCGGCGGTCAGCCCCTTGGAAAGGCACATCAGGTCGGGACGGATGGCGGCCTGCTCGCACGCGAAGAGCGTACCGGTGCGCCCGAATCCCACGGCGATCTCGTCCGCGATGAGCAGCACCTCGTACTCGTCGCAGGCCTTGCGCAGCATCTCCAGGTACACCGGGTGGTACATGCGCATGTTGCCGGCACACTGCACCAGCGGCTCGACGATCACCGCGGCAATCTCTGCCGCATGTCGTTCGATTGCAGCGCGCATCAACGCGAACTTGCGCCGCGAATGGGCTTCCCAGGTCTCGCCCGCGTCGCGTTCGAAACAATCGGGCGACGGCACGGTGATCACATCCATGAGCAGCGGCTGGTACACCGACTTGTACAGCTCGACATTACCGACCGCGAGCGCGCCCAGCGTCTCGCCGTGGTAACTGTTGCTCAGCGTAATGAAGCGCTTCTTGTCCGGGCGGCCAAGGTTGCGCCAGTAGTGGAAGCTCATCTTGACCGCGACTTCGACCGCGGCGGAGCCGTTGTCCGCATAGAAGCAGCGTGTGAGCCCCGCGGGAGCGAGGCGAGTGAGGCGCTCCGCGAGCTCGATGGCGGGCTCGTGCGTGAAACCGGCGAGGATCACGTGCTCGAGCCGGTCGAGCTGCGCGGCGAGACGCGCGTTGATATGGGCGTTGCAATGCCCGAACAGGTTGACCCACCAGGAGCTGATGGCGTCGAGATAGCGCCGGCCGTCGTGGTCCTCGAGCCACACCCCGCTCCCCCGCCGGATCGGGATCATCGGCAGATTCTCGTGGTCGCGCATCTGCGTGCACGGATGCCACACCACGCCGAGATCGCGCTGCGACAGAGCAGAATTGCCGCTGCCGTGGGACATGGCGCCGCAGTCTAGAGCCTCGTGCGAAATGAATCACGCTGCGAGCGAGCTCGTTCGAGGCTGCCGGGCGTTTCTGGCATCATCCGCGCCTGATCGAGTGACCGAGGGGGTGGCGTGAAGCGCGAGCGCGTGACGAGTACAACGGGCGGCCTGCAGGTCGACGTGGCGACCGGTTGGCTCGTTGCGGTGCGCCGTGTGCTCTCGCCCAACTGCGACGCGCGTCCCGCCGGCATCGAGCCCGAACTCATCGTAGTGCACGGGATCAGCCTGCCCCCGGGAGAATTCGGCGGACCGTGGATCGATCGCCTGTTCAGCAACTCGCTGCCGCCGGACGAGCATCCGTATTTCGCCACCATTGCCGAGCACAAGGTCTCGGCGCATGCGCTCGTCGACCGCCGCGGCCGGCTCACGCAGTACGTGCCGTTTCACCTGCGCGCCTGGCATGCGGGCGAATCGAATTATGCAGGGCGCGACGCCTGCAACGATTTCTCGATCGGCATCGAGCTCGAGGGCACGGATACGCTGGCCTACGAGGAAGCTCAGTACCATGCGCTGGCACGCCTGATCGGCGCGTTGTGTCGCGCATATCCCGCCCTCGGCCCCGCGCGCCTCACCGGTCACAGCGATATCGCCCCCGGGCGCAAGACCGATCCCGGGCCTGCGTTCGACTGGCCACGTGTGCGCACCCTGGTGGCACTCGAGACCAGCTCGAGCCCGGGATACTGAATGAGGCAGGTCACATGAAGCTGATCGCGCTCCTGCTGGGCCTGCTGCTCGAGCGGCTTCTCACGCATGCGTTGCACCTGCGCGAGCCGCGCTGGTTCGACGGCTACCTCGACTGGGCGCTGGCGCGCTTTCGCGAACTGCGCGGGGGTCGCGCGATCGCGCTCACGCTCGTGCTGGTGCTCCTGCCTGTGCTGCCCGTGGCGCTGATCGCGTGGGTGTTCCACGACCTGCTGCTCGGCATCGTCTATGTCGCGTTCGCAGCGCTGGTGCTGGTGTTCTCGCTCGGTCCGCGCGATCTGAAGGACGAGGTCGACGATTACATCGCAGCCCTGGATCGTGGGGACCGGACGGCAGCCGAACGCGTCGCGCGCGAGATCATGGAGCACGATGCCGCGCAGCGCACCGGCACCGCGCCTGACACGCTCGACGACGCCTTGTTCGTGCAGACCAACAACCGCATCTTTGGCGTCGCCTTCTGGTTCATGCTGCTCGGGCCGGCGGGCGCGTGGCTCTTCCGGGTGAGCGACCTCATGCGCCGTCGCGCGGTGTTCGAGTACCGCGGGCGCGCGGATAACTCATCGATGGTGCCGGACTTCGTGGATGCGCTGCAGGCCGTGCACGGCGTACTGGCGTGGACGCCAGCGAGGTTGCTGGCATTGGGTTACGCGCTCGCTGGCAGCTTCGAACAGGCGCTCGATGAGTGGCGGCGGACCGTCCAGGCCGCGGGGGCGCGCTTCTTCGACACCAACGATCACTTGCTCGCCGGCGTCGGTCGTGGCGCGCTCAACGTGGAAATCGAGCCGGCCGAATTCATCGCATTGCCCGGCATCGGCCGCGTCGAGGCCTGCATGCGGCTCATCACGCGGGCGCTCCTGATCTGGCTCGTGTTGGTGTCCGCGCTGGTGCTCATCGGGTGGGTGCGCTGAGCTCCACGCCGCATGCAGCCGCGCCGCATCTCAGCGCTGGTGATCTTGTGGTGTGCGCTTGCTGGCGCTGCCCCCGAGCGCAGTACGTCTCCCGCCCAGCGCATCGTCAGCCTGGCGCCGAACCTCACCGAGCTGGTGTTCACCGTGGGCGCAGGCGAGCGCCTGGTGGGTGCCGACACGTTCAGCAACTATCCGCCCGAGGCGCGCAGCATCGCGCGCGTTGGCGACGCCTTCCAGGTCGACTACGAACGCGTGCTCACGCTGCGCCCCGATCTCGTGCTCGTCTGGGACACCGGCACACCGGAGCCCGTGATCGAGAAGCTGCAGCACCTGGGTCTCCCGGTTGAGCGCGTGAGCACGACACACCTCGACGACGTGCCCAGGGCGTTGCGGCGGCTCGGCGAGCTGACCGGAACGGGCGACGCCGCAGAACGCGCCGCGAGAGGATACACGCAGGCGTTGGCGGATCTTCGCGAGGAAAATGCCGGCGATGCGCCGATCGACGTGTTCTACCAGATTTCGTCGGCCCCGCTCTACACGATCAATTCGCACCATCTCATCAGCGAGATCATCACCCTGTGCGGTGGCCACAACGTGTTCGCCGATCTCGAGCAGCTGGCGCCACCGGTGAGTCGGGAAGCCGTGCTGGAACGCAATCCCGAGGTCATTCTCGCGGGCGACGATGTCGCAGACGATCCTTTTGCGGGCTGGCGGCCGTGGCACCAACTGCGCGCCGTGAAGCTCGGCAATCTCTACGTGCTGCGTGTGGATCGCGTGGCGCGCGCTACGACGCGCACTGTTGAGGGGGCGCGCGAAGTGTGCACGGTACTCGACCAG
>DATIEU010000329.1:0-9338 GCA_035455565.1 Steroidobacteraceae bacterium
TCCGAACAAGGTGCTGTTCCCGAAACCGAAGCACACCAAGCTCGACGTCGCGCGCTATTACCTCGCGGTGGCGGAAGGCGCGCTGCGCGCCGCCGGCGGCCGGCCCAATATGCTAGTGCGCTACCCCGACGGCATCGAGGCCGAGCACTTCTACCAGAAGCGCGCGCCCACGAGCCGCCCGCGGTGGATCGAGGTGGTGGAGTTGTGCTTTCCCTCGGGCCGTGCCGCGGAGGAAGTCGTGCCCCGCGATGCAGCGGCGCTCGCGTGGCTGGCGAACCTCGGCTGTCTCGAGCTGCACCCGCACCCGGTGCGCGCCGACGATCTCGACCAGCCCGACGAACTGCGGGTCGACCTCGACCCGGTGCCCGGCATCAAGTGGCGGCAGATACTGCAAGTCGCCGCGGTGACCCGAGCCGTGCTCGACGAGTTCAAGCTCGAAGGCTGGCCCAAGACCTCAGGTTCGCGCGGCATGCATGTCTACGTACGCATTCAACGCCGCTGGGGTTTCGACGAAGTGCGCCGCGCGGCGCTCGCCCTCGCACGCGAAGTGGAGAAACGCGCGCCGCAGCTAGCGAGCAGCAAGTGGTGGAAGGAAGAGCGGCACGGGGTGTTCATCGATTACAACCAGAACGCCAAGGATCGCACAATCGCCTCTGCATACTCGGTGCGGCCCACGCCCGACGCACGGGTCTCAGCACCGCTCGCCTGGGACGAGGTCGAGCACTGCGACCCGGCGGATTTCACACTTGCCTCGATGCCCGCGCGTTTCGCGAAGCGCGGCGACCCGCACGCGGCGATCGATCAGCAGGCCGGTTCGATCGAAGGCCTGCTCGAGCTCTTCGAGCGTCAGGGTCTGGGCGATGCACCGTGGCCGCCGCATTACAAGAAGGCAGCCAAGGAGCCTGCTCGCGTGCAACCTTCCAGGCGCAGGCATCCGCTGGTCGAAATTGGCCGTTCGCGCCGCAGGGAGGCTGCGCTCGCCGGTCTCGAGCGCTGGAAAGCCCGCCATCCGCGAGCTGCCGCGCACCTGGAGCCGGCCGACGTGCTGGTCGATGCCATGCGCGGACGCTACACGACCTGGACTCGCATTCGGGTCAATCTGCAGCACGTACCCGAACCACTGCGGCCAACTCAGGAACGTCTTGACCCCGACGAAAAGATCTTGTCGAGCTCGTAGGGCCTGGTGACTTCGAGCTGGTCGTAGCGGCAGTCCCGCGGCCGCTTGTCCGGTCTCCAGCGCATGAAGAGCGCCGCGTGCCGGAAGCGATCGCCTTGCATGTGGTCGTACTTCACCTCGCAGACGCGTTCGATCCTTAGTGGCTCCCACGACAGGTCCTTGCCCGCACTCCAGCGGCTTTGCGCGCCCGGCATGCGGCTCGATTCGGCCGCGGCCCCCGCCCATTCGCGCCACGGGTGATTGTCCATCGCGTTCTTGCGCAGCGGCGCGAGCTCCTTCGCGAGTTGCCGGCGCGTCGCCATCGTGAAGGAGGCGGTGACTCCTACGTGCTGGAGCACACCACTGTCGTCGTAGAGGCCGAGCAGCAGCGAGCCGACCGCATCTTTGCCGCTCTTGTGCCAGCGAAAACCGGCCACGACGCAATCGGCGGTGCGCGCGTGCTTCACCTTGATCATGGCGCGCTTGCCGGGCAGGTACTTGCCGGACTCCGGCTTTGCGATCACGCCATCGAGACCCGCGCCCTCGAAGCGTGTCAGCCAGTCGGAGGCGGTCGCCCGATCGCGCGTGACGGGTGTGAGATAGACGGGCGGCCTTACTCGTTGCAGCAATCTCTCGAGGACAACGCGGCGCTCGCCTTGCGGTGACGCCATGAGATTGCGTTTCCCCGCGGCGAGCACGTCGAAAGCGATGAAGGAGGAGGGCGTCTCTTTCGCAAGTTTGGCAACGCGAGATTCGGCCGGGTGCAGCCGCAGCTGCAGCGCATCGAAATCGAGTCCCGTGGCTGTTGCGATGACGATCTCGCCGTCGATTACGCAGTTCTCGGGCAGGCTCTCGAGCAGTGCTTCATGCAGCTCGGGAAAATAGCGATCGAGGGGGCGCGAATCGCGGCTTTGGATATACACCTCATCTTCGCCGCGGAACACGATCGCGCGAAACCCATCCCACTTGGGCTCATACAGGTAACCGTCTGCCGGCGGGAGCTCATCGGCGAGCTTCGCGAGCATCGGCTCGACTGGCGGCTTGATCGCAACCATGTGTTGTGCGCTGCGAGACCCTCCTTCTCTGGATCGGGCAGCGCGCGGGACTTCTTGGTTCCGCGCATGCCGCCCTTGTCACCATGCGGCTGACGAACGATCGATTCCGGAACACTCAGCGACCAAATGCGGCACTATTGCCGGACGCCAGCCGGTGCGGCGATAACGGGGCTAACCCGCAGGGAGCGATACATGGGCATCCGAGCGCTGCACGTGCCGTGCGCGTTGTTCGTAGTCGCATTGTCGGTCTCCTGCGCTGGCGACAAGCCGGCCGGCGACGCGGCGGCGAAGGGCGGCATCGACCGCACCGTGCTACCTATCCACGAGCCGGTGCCGCCGGTCATCAAGGAACTGGACGCGCGCAACGCCAAGGCCCCGCCATCGTTCCAGGTCAAGGCACCCGACGGCGCACCGAACGTCGTGATCGTGCTCATCGACGACATCGGCTTCGGCGCCTCGAGCTCGTTTGGTGGCCCTGTCAACATGCCGACGCTGGAGAAGATGGCTGCGAACGGGTTGCGCTACAACCGCTTCCACACGACCGCGCTCTGCAGCCCGACGCGCGTTGCGCTCCTCACGGGCCGCAACCATCACGTGAACAATGCCGGCGCGATCATGGAGCTCGCCACGGGCTTCCCGGGCAATACCGGCATCCGACCGGGGAGCGTGGCGCCACTCGCGCAGACGTTGCGCATGAACGGCTACAGCACGGCGGCCTTCGGCAAGTACCATGAGACGCCGCCCTGGGAGGTCTCCATATCCGGACCGTATGACCGCTGGCCGACGGGCTCCGGCTTCGACAAGTTCTACGGCTTCATCGGCGGCGAGACCAACCAGTGGGCGCCGGCGATTTTCGATGGCGTCACACGCGTCGAGCACCGCCAGTCGCCGGACTACCACTTCACGACGGACATGACCGACCAGGCGATCAAGTGGGTGAGCGCGCAGCATGCACTGACGCCGGACAGGCCGTTCTACATGTATTTCGCAACGGGTGCGACGCACGCTCCGCACCACGTGCCGAAGGAATGGATCGCGAAGTACGAGGGTCGCTTCGCCGGTGGCTGGGACAAGCTCCGCGAGGAGACCTTCGCGCGCCAGAAGGAAATGGGCGTCATCCCGGCGACTGCGAAGCTGACGCCGCGTCCCAAGGAGATTCCCGCATGGGACGACATGAGCGCCGACCAGAAGCGCCTGTTCGAGCGACAGATGGAGACCTTCGCGGGATTCGCCGAGCACACCGATCACGAGGTCGGACGCGTGGTAGCTCAGCTCGAAGCTCTTGGTGAGCTCGATAACACGATCTTCTTCTACATCGTGGGCGACAACGGCGCGAGCGCGGAAGGCGGGCCCGAGGGCGCCTACAACGAGATGATGGCGCTCAACGGCATCATCGGGACTTACGACCAGATGGCGGGACACCTCGACGACTGGGGCAGCCCGACGACCTTTCCGCACTACGCCATCGGCTGGGCCTGGGCGACGAACACGCCGTTCCAGTGGACCAAGCAGGTGGCGAGCCACTTCGGCGGCACGCGCAACGGCATGGTCCTGCACTGGCCGGCGCGCATCAAGGCGAAAGGCGAGATCAGGAGCCAGTTCCACCACGTGATCGACGTCGCGCCGACCGCGCTCGAGGCCGCCGGGCTGCCCGAGCCAAAGATGGTGAACGGCGTCGAGCAGCGGCCGATGGACGGCGTCTCCATGCTGTACACGGTCGACGATGCGAAGGCCGCGGACCGGCGCAAGACGCAGTACTTCGAGATGTTCGGCAACCGGGCGATCTACCACGACGGCTGGGTCGCAGCGACGCGCCATTCGATTCCCTGGGTGATGGTGGAGAATCCGCCCCTCTCGGAGGATGTCTGGGAGCTCTACAACGTGGCCGAGGATTTCAGCCAGGCAGACGACCTCGCCGCGAAGAACCCGGAAAAGCTCCAGGAGCTCCAGGCGCTCTTCATGCAGGAGGCCGAGCGCAACCACGTGCTGCCGATCGATGATCGCCGCTCAGAGCGCTTCAACCCGGCAATCGCCGGCCGGCCGGATCTCCTGAGCGGGCGCAAGACGATGACGGTCTACGACGGCATGACAGGAATCATGGAAAACGCCTTCATCAATATCAAGGGCGTGCGCCATTCGGTGAGCGCGGAAATCGTGGTGCCCGACTCGAAGACCGAGGGCGTGATCATCGCCCAGGCCGGCTACTTCGGCGGCTGGGCGCTGTACATGAAGAGCGGCCGCGTCGTGCACGACTACAACTTCTTCGGCCTCTCGCACACCAAAGTGGCCTCGAAGTCGCCACTCGCCGCGGGCGCGCACACGATCGTGTACGAGTTCATCCCGGACGAAGCGAAGCCCGGGACCGGTGGCAGGTCCATCCTGAGCGTGGACGGCCAGGTCGTTGCCGAGGGGCACATTCAGAAGACGCAGCCGTTCGCGTTCTCGGCTGACGAGGGCGTGGATGTCGGTTCGGACGGCGAGACCATGGTGAGCGACGACTACAAGGCGGGCGAGACCGATTTTACGGGCCGAATCGTCCAGGTGACGGTGGCGCAGCAGTAGGTTCCAGAGCGAGCAACTGCTCACTTCGGTGCGAGCGCCTGCCGCAGGAAATCTTCCAGCGACAGTGGCGGGCGACCCAGCAAGCGCTCGAGCTCCGTGGCACCCGCATCGAATTCGCCGACGCGGATGGCCTCCCCCAATCCCACAGACATCGCGACGATGGGCGGCGGCAAGCCCTTCGCGGAGAGTGCCTTGCTGAACTCCTCGCTCGAGACGGACATGTACGTGACCCGCTTGCCGCTGACCTTGCCGAGCGCACTGGCCACATCGTTCAGGCTGTACGGCGTGACGGCCGTGATCGGGTATTCGCGATTCGTGTGCTCGCCTTCAGCGAGCACTGCCGCCAGCGCGCGGGCGATGTCTTCGCGCGCCACAAATCCGACCCGACCGTCGCCGCCGTTGTGCGCGAGCGTCCCCGTCTGCAACGCTTCACCGAACATGAACGGCACCAGGTCGGCGTAGAGATTGTTGCGGAAGAAGGTATAGCGCATGCCGCTCTCGCGAATGAGCGCCTCGGTATGGAAGTGGCCGGGCGAGGCGGCGAATTTTGCATCCGCAGCGGGCTTGATCACGCTTGTGTAGATGACCTGCCGGACATTCGCTGCGCGCGCAGCATTGACGATGTTGCGATGGTGAAGCATGCGCTCCTCGCCAACGACGTTGGTCGAGATGAAGAGGAGCGTCTCGATGCCACCGAACGCATCTTCGAGTGATCGGCCATCGGTATAGTCGCCGCGCCGCACCTGCACGCCCTGCGCGGCGAGGCCGGTGACCTTCGCCGGGTCTCGCACCACGGCGGCGATGCTGTTGGGCGCAACCTTGCGCTCGAGCAGGAAGCGAACCGTGGCGCCGCCGAGCTTTCCCGACGCGCCAGTCACTGCGATCACTGTCATGGAGCGTTCCTCTTCTCCGGAAGGTGTTGCACTCTACCCTCGGGATGTTTTCAGTCCATCGGCGAGCAATGTGCGCCAGCGCGCGTCAGCCTCGAGCGTTTTCAGGAACGGTGACAGCGGCAGTTCCTGCCGGCTCCACCAGAGGGGCACTACCGCGTCCTCGTCCCAGGTCTGCTCGCTCATGCGTGCGAGCCACTTGAAGGCTTCGTCCCGGTCGCCTCGGAAAGCATAGACCTCGGCGATGTTGATCTTGAATTCGGCGTCGGTTCCGGCTTGTTCGCCAACCGCAATGAGCCGCGCCAGCGCCGCGTCGGCTGCCGCGTATTGTCCACTCGCGTGATAGGCGAGCGCGAGGCATTGATCGCGCAACGGTCCTTCCGGGAGCTCCCTGGCTGCGGCGAGCGCCTCCTCGTGTCGCCCCTGAAGGACCAGGATCTTGGCGACATCCCTGCGCAACAGCGGCGAGGCGGGACTGAGCTCGAGCGCTTTGGCGTACTCGGCCTTCGCATCCTCCCACTGGCCCGCAGCCATGAGAAAGACGCCGAGGTTTCCCCGGCTCACCGCCGACAGCGGATCGAGTGCGACCACGCGCCGCTGTAGCGCGATCACCTCGCTCAAGCCACCTTCCGCGAAGGATGGCATCGACTCTGCGAGCACCCACGGATCGGATGGATTGAGAGCCGCTGCGCGCTTGAGATGTTCATCGGCAGCCGCGGCGTTTCCGGTCAGTGCGTAGTACTGGTGCGCCCGCATGTGCGCCTCGACGAGGTTCGGCCCGAGAGCGAGCGCGCGCTCGACGGCGAGGTGCCACTCCTGCATCAATTCCGCCCGCACGTTCCGGTTCGCATCTTCCGTCATGAAGATGGTGCCCGCGAGCCCGGCCCAGGCGCGTGCGTAGCCGGGATCGAGCCGCACCGCTTGTTCGAAGTACTCCCTGGCTCGCGCGACATCCGAGGTGCCGCGGCGGTTCAGCAAGTGACGGCCGTGGAGATAGCTCTCGTAGGCCTGCGCGTTGGTCGTTTCACCAGCGCCCACGGCCTTGCCGTTCAGTGTCACCTGCAGCGCTTGCGCGACCGCCGCAGCGATATCCGTTTGCACCTCGAAGACTTCCCGTGCGTTGCGATCGTAGGTTTGCGACCACAGGTGTTCGCTGGTCGCACCATCGACGAGCTGGGCCGTGATGCGAATGCGCTCGCCAGACTTGCGCACGCTTCCCTCCAGTACGTGCGTGACATTGAGCTTGGCAGCGATCGTCGCGATGTCCGCGCTCTGGTGCTTGAAAGCGAATGACGACGTGCGCGCAATCACGCGCAACGCCGGAGACTGTGCCAGGAGGTTGAGAATCTCTTCGGAGAGACCATCCGCAAAGTGCTCCTGGTCCTTCGACGGGCTCATGTCGGCGAAGGCGAGCACCGCGATCGCGGGCGCTCCAGACTCCAACTGCGCAGGCGTCGGTGCGATCTCAACCTGCCCTTGCATAATGGCGTAGTGCAGCACGGCAACCGTGGCCAGCAGCAGGCCAGCGAGAACGTACGGCGCGAAGTTCCGCGAACGTGGCCTGCGAGGCTCGCTCGCAGAGGGCGCTTCGAGCATCTTCGGTTCACTGACCGGGACAGTTGTCACATCCGCAACGAATCGATATCCACGCCCCGGCACGGTGACGATGTAGCGATGGTCGTCGGGACGTTCGCCGAGCACGCGCCGCAGCGTGTGAATCGTCTGGGTGAGGTTGCCTTCCTCCACCACGACGTTCGGCCAGAGCGCATTCATCATCACGGGCTTGCCGAGGAGCTGACCCGGGCGCTCGACGAAATACAGGAGGGCATCGAAGACCCTGCCGGTGACCGGCAGGGGTTGTCCGTCCGGGCGCGACTGGAGGACGCGCCGCTTTTCATCAAGCCGATAGCCGCCGAACTCGTAAATCATCGTTCGCCTTGCATTTCCACAATGGACCAGAGCCATTGAGGAAATTTGAGCCGCAGCCAAGGAGTTTTTAGATGCTGCGGGCCGATTCTACCGCTCACCGTCCGGAACGCTGCAAGCTTCTGGAGCGTTCGAGTTTCCGAAGCAAATCAAAGTTATGTGAAAAGACCACGTCAATTTAACGCGTGGGGAGGTGCACATGTATAAGAACAATCAATTCCGGGTCGTCGCGACTCTCGTCGTGGCGTCCTTCGCAGCGGTGGCGCTGCGAGCCGAAGCTCACCAACCGCAGGCCTCACCAGAGGTCATCATCGAATGGAATCAGCTCCTGCAACAGAATGTGGCGGGCCCGCCGTTTCCGACGATCCGCATCTATGCCATCACCCACATCGCGATGGCCGACGCAGTCGCCGCAATCCGCGGCCCGTGGGCACCGTATCACGCGCAACTATGGGCGCCGCACGGTGCCTCAGCGGAGGCTGCTGCGGCGCAAGCAGCCCACGACGTACTCCTCTTTTTTGCACCCGGCGGCGCGACGAGTTATGCGGACACACTGCGAAACCGGCTTGCGACCATTCCTCCCGGTCCGCGGCACCTCGGCGTGCAGGTCGGCAAGAAGGCAGCCAAGGCCATTCTCGACTGGCGCTCGACCGACGGTTTTGACACGGCGAATCCGCAGCCACCGGCGTTCCTGCCTTCAACGCTTCCGGGTATCTGGCGGCAGACGACCCCGGGCGCCGCGGGGGCGGCTCAGTTCTCCGAGCTCGGCAGCGTAGTGCCGTTCGGCTTGCTCACAAGCACGCAATTCCTGCCGACCGCGTTTCCGCAATTGGAAAGCGCGGAGTACGCCACCGACTTCAACGAAGTGAAGAGCAAGGGGAAGTCGACGAGCACGACCCGGACCTTGGAGGAGACGCGCTTTGCGCAGTTGTTCGCGAGCGCGGGTCCGTTCGCCAACGTGACTAATCCATTCCGACTGTGGAACAACGCCGCCCGGGACATCGCAGCGGACAAGGGCTACGGACTCGCGGCCACGGCACGCCTGTTTGCGCTGCTCAATGCTTCGATATTCGACAGCTTGCAGACCTCGCAAGCCAGCAAGTTCGTCTATCGGCTGTGGCGGCCTGTGACCGCCGTCGATCAGGCCGGGAACGACAACAATGACGCGACCGAGGTCGAGGCCGGGTGGACGCCGCTGCTCGGCACGCCGCCCTATCCTTCGCATTCGAGCAACATGCAGTGCATTGGCGCGAGTGCCGCGAAAATGCTCGCGAATGTATTCGGTGACGATGCGCAGTCGTTCACGGCTACCTGGTACCTGGCCGATGGCACGGTCCTTCACGCCGAGCCGTACGAGAGCCTGTGGCAGATGGCGCTCGACGAAGGCGACAGCCGTGTCTGGGGTGGCATTCACTTCCGGTTCGAGCTGACTGCGAGCCAGGTGAGCTGCTCGCAGGTCGCGGACTACCTGTTCGACAATTACATGCTGCCTCGCCACCATCACTGAGCGACGCGCAACACCAGCATCCGCAGAAGACCTGCACTTCTGCGGATGCTTTTTTTGGGGCCATTGCCCACAAGAGAAAGACGTGTAGAAGCGTGGACCTGCCACGCTCTCATCCTGCGACTTCTCAACATCCCTTCGAGATGACGACCCTCGTACGCGTTACTGCCCGTGAGTCGTGAAAAGGTTCTCCAGTGCAACGCGGCATGCTGCACTTGCCGCATTTGCAGCAACGGATGTGATAG
>DATIEU010000330.1:0-3279 GCA_035455565.1 Steroidobacteraceae bacterium
CTCACGATCCTGGCGGACGGTTCGGTGCTCGTGAACGGCGGCGAACGCACCACCTCGGGTGTCAACCTGGGGCAGGCGGTGCTCGAAGCGGAGCTGTGGTCTCCCGTGACCGAAACCTGGACCACCATGGCGCGCCAGCAAGTCGGGCGCCTTTATCACTCCACCGCACTGTTGCTGCCCGACGGGCGTGTGCTCTCCGCTGGCGGTGGCCGCGTGTCGGGATTGCCCATCGATCAGTTCAACGCCGAGATCTATTCGCCGCCCTATCTCTTCAAGGGCGCGCGGCCGGTCATCGACACCGCGCCACCGGACGCGGACTACGGCGAGACTACTTTCATCGGCACCGGCAACGCCGCGACGATCACGCGCGCGACACTGCTCGCGCCGGGAACGGTGACGCACCTGACGAATATGCAGCAGCGTTTCCTCGAGCTGCCGTTCACGCAAGCCGCCGGCGGGCTCAACGTGCAGTTCCCGGCGAATGCCAATCTCGCACCGCCGGGCGACTACATGCTCTTCATCATCAACGGCAGCGGTGTGCCGTCGGTGGCACGCTTCGTGTCGCTCGGCGCACAGGCGGAGCCGCTGCCGGTGCCGGTGACTTCGGGCATCAGTCCGTCGGTCGTCACCGCGGGTGGCGCCGCATTCACGCTGACAGTGGACGGCTCGAACTTTGCGCCCAACTCGACCATCCGCTGGAACGGGGCCGACCGGCCCACGACTTTCATTTCCGCGAGCCGGCTCACCTCGGCGATCCCGGCGAGCAGCATCACCGCGGGCGCTACGGTGCAAATCACGGTGTTCACGCCCTCGCCGGGCGGTGGCACGTCGAATGCGCAGCAACTCACCATCAACAACCCGCTGCCCGCGATCACCGGGCTCAGCCCGGCGAATTCGAATGTCGGAGTCTCGAACTTTACGCTGACTGTTAACGGCAGCGGCTTCGTGCCCGCCTCGGTGGTGCGGTGGAACGGGTCGGATCGCGCGACGACCTTCGTCTCCGTCGCGCAGATACGCGCCACGATCACGGCGGCAGATGTCGCGAGCGTCAGCACTGCGCAGGTGACCGTATTCAGTCCTGCGCCGCAGGGCGGGACATCGAACGCGCAAACCTTCTTGATCCAGTACGCGGTTCCGACCACGACCAGCGTGGCGCCCAACAGCGCGGTGGCGGGCACCAATGGACTGACGCTCGCAGTGAATGGCACGGGCTTTGTGTCCGCGTCGATCGTCCGCTGGAATGGCAGCGATCGGCCGACGGGCCTGGTCTCTGCAACGCAGTTGACCGCGACGATCACTCCCGCGGATCTCGCGAGCCAGGGGACCGCGACGGTCACGGTGTTCAATGCGGCGCCGGGTGGCGGCACGTCGAACGCTCAGACTTTCACGATCACGCCATCCGGAGGTGGAGGCAGCCCCTTGCCCGTGATCGGCACGCTGGCGCCCACTTCGGCAGCAGCCGGCGGAGCGGCCTTTGTGCTCACGGTCGGCGGCAGCAGCTTCGTCTCGGGTTCGGTGGTGCGCTGGAATGGGGCCAATCGCACCACGACTTTTGTTTCAGCGACACAACTGACGGCGCAGATCGCCGCGGCGGATATCGCGACTGCCGGCACGGCCCAGGTCACGGTCTTTACTCCCGCACCGGGCGGGGGCACATCGGCCGTTCTGACTTTCACCGTAACGGGTGCGCCGCCCGCCGGAGGTCTCGTCGGCGCGTACAACTTCGACCAGGGCAGCGGCACGGCGCTCACCGATGTCTCGGGTCGCGGCAACAACGGCACGATCACCGGTGCGACCTGGAATACCGGCCGCACCGGCGGGGCATTGAGTTTCAACGGCACCAGCAACCTCGTCACCGTCGCCGACAGCGCCACGCTCGATCTGACGACGGGACTCACGATCGAAGCGTGGGTGAATGCCGCCGTGGCCCCGACGGGCTGGCGCACGATCCTTGCCAAGGAGACCACCGGCAACGTCGTGTACTACCTGCACGCGTGCACGTCGAGCAGTAACCGCCCGGCGACCGGCGGGCGATTCGGCAGCGCCGACCAGGTGCTCTACGGCGGCACGCGCCTGACCGCGAACACCTGGGTGCACCTGGCGGCGACCTACGACGGCACGACGCAGCGGTTATTCGTCAACGGCGTACAAGTGGTGAGCCGCGCGCAGACCGGATCGCTCACGGTATCCACTGGTGCCGTTCGTATCGGCGGCAACCAGGTGTTTGGCGAATATTTCCAGGGACGCATCGACGACCTGCGCATCTACAACCGCGCCTTGTCCGCCGCGGAGATCACGACCGACATGAATACGCCGGTCGCGCCCTGACGGAGCAGGGTCGCATGGATACGGGACTGATGCGCCGGGCCGGTTTTGCCGTGCTCGCGCTGCTGCTCGTTTCGACGAGCGGCGCGGGCCCATCGCCCGATGCCATTCCCGTGGTTCGCCCCGCGCCGGCGAGCGTCGTTCCAGGGCCGGGAATCGGCGCGCATATCCCGGAATTTGCGGCCGCCGACCAGGACGGCAAAGCGCAAACATTCGCGAGCGTTCGCGGCACCAGGGGCGCGGTCATCTATTTCCATCGCTCCGCGGACTGGTGCATCTACTGCCGCATGCAGTTGATCGAACTCGAAGCCTCACGCGCGGCGCTCAACCGCAATGGCTTCGGCCTGGTCGCGATCAGCTTCGACAAGCCAGAGGCGCTCAAGGCGTTCGCGGACGAGCGGTCGCTCGGGTTCCCGTTGTTGTCGGACCCGGGCTCAGAAATCATTCGCAGCTTCGGCCTGCTCGATGCGACTGTCGCCGCCGACAACCCGGCGTACGGCGTGCCGGTGCACGGGTCGTTGCTGGTGGATGAACACGGCGTGGTGCGTGCCCGCTTCTTCGAGACGGGCCAGACTCACGCGGCCGGCGTGGTGCTGACACGCCTGTTCACGTCCGCCTACAACACTCATGAAAAGTTGGTGCAGCACGATCACGTGCGCCTGCGTTACAGCGCCTCGACCCTGACCGCGACGGCCGGCGAACGCCTCGAGCTCGCCCTCGAAGTCTTGCCGAAGGATGCGGTGTCGCTCTATGCCGAGGATGCCGGGGGGACCCGCACCGCCTTGTCGTGGGAGATGGAGGACTCGCCCGTCTTCCAGGCGCGCCCGGTCGCCTATCCCGTGGCGGCCGAGATTCAGGTCGCGGGCAAGACCGCGCGCATGTATCGCGCGCCGCTCGAGCTGGTGCGCTCGCTTACGCTCGCGAAGGATCCGCAAGTCCTGGCGGCGGCGCTCG
>DATIEU010000331.1:0-2061 GCA_035455565.1 Steroidobacteraceae bacterium
CTGCCGCAGAAAAACATCGTGCAGAACGCAGTCAACTCGCAGGATCACACGACGCTGGTCGCCGCGGTCAAAGCCGCGGACCTCGTCGACACGCTCCAGGAGAAGGGACCATTCACCGTCTTCGCACCGGTCAACGCGGCCTTCGCCGCACTTCCGGCCGGCACCGTGGAGTCGTTGCTGCAGCCAGCGAACAAGGCGGGCCTCACCAAGGTACTCACCTACCACGTGGTCCCCGGTCGCCTCACGTATGCGGACCTCGACCGTCTCATCGATGAGGGTAAGGGTTCCGCCACGCTCAAGACCGCGAGCGGCGGTTCGCTGTGGGTGATGAAAAATGGCCCGCGCAACATCACGGTCAAGGACGAGACCGGATCGGTGGCCGACATCACCATCTACGATGTGTTGCAGTCGAACGGTGTCATCCATTCGATCGACAAGGTGCTGCTACCCAAGTAGCACTCACGTGCACTCTCCGGCTGGACCCCTCGACAGCCGGGGAGTGCGCGTCCCTGCCGGGAGTCGTGCCGGTCGGGCCTTGACTCGCATGCGGGCCTTCTCACTGAGATAGAAGTGCCAGAGGAGCCGGGCCGCCACAGCGCGCCATGGACGCCACTGCTCGGCCAGGCGCTCGAGGCGCTCGGCTGTCGGGCGCTTGCGCAGCCTCAGGACCTTGTGAGCGGCGACCTGGAGCGCGATATCGCTCGCCGGGAAAGCATCAGGCCGGCCGAGCGCCATCAACAGGTAGACATTCGAGGTCCACAGGCCGATGCCCTTGATGCGCGTGAGCGCGGCGTGCGCGTCGATGTCCTGAAGCAACGCCAGCGCCTCGAGATCGAGCGCGCCGCATGCGATTGCATGCGCGAGTCCGCGTGCATAGGCCGTCTTCTGCCGCGTGATGCCGACCTGTTTGAAGACGGCATCGTCGAGCGCGAGGAGCGACGCTGCGTCGAATACTGGCAACGTGGCCCGCAGACGCTCGAAGACGGCGCGCGCCGATGCGAGCGACACCTGCTGCTCGAGGATCATGTGGACGAGGGTGGCAAAGCCCGGTTCGCGAGCCCACAGCGGGGGCGGACCGTATTGGCGAGCAATGGCCCCGAGTGCCGGGTCGCAGCGCGCCAGGGTGCGCACCGCGCGCCGCAGACTCACCTCGTCGAGCGATCGGAGCGTCACCGCTTGTTCTTGCTCTCGGCTCCCAGCAGTTGACGCTTGCGCTCAACGCCCCAGTGATAACCGCCCAATCCGCCGTCGCTTTGCACGACGCGATGGCATGGCACGACAAGCGCGGTCGGATTGGCACCGCAAGCATTGGCGACGGCACGCACTGCTTCCGGTCGGCCGATGCTGCGGGCGATCTCGGTATAGCTGCGCGTTTCGCCGCGTGGAATCTTGCGCAGGGCACGCCACACCTGCATCTGGAACGCTGTGCCGCGCACATCGAGCGGCAGGCTCACATCGGGTGCGCGACCCTCCGCGATGGCCACGACACCGCGCACCCACTCGGCGTGAGCTTCGTCGTCGCGCGTGATGTCGGCGGCGCTGAATTCCTCCTGCAGCAGGTGGGCAAGCGCTTGCTGGTCGTCGCCCAGCTGCACCGCGCAGATACCCTTGTCGGTCGAGCCTACCAGGAGCTGCCCCAACTGCGTCTTCACGATCGAGTAGCGAATGTGCTCACCGCGACCTCGCTCGCGATAGCGACGTGGTGTCATGCCGATCGCGCGCGCTGCGCGCTCGTAGACGCGACTCGAAGAGCTGAATCCCGAAGCGTAGATCGCGTCGGTGACCGATGCGCCCTGGCGCAGGGCGAGACGTAACTGATCCATTCGCACAGCCTCCGCATATTCGAGCGGTGAGAGTCCGATGTACTGTTTGAAGACGCGCTGCAGGTGTGCCGGCGAGAGCGAGAAGCGCTTGCCCAAGCGGGCGAGCGTGATGGCTTCGTCGGTGGCGCTGCGGATGTAGTGACAGATGCTCAGCGCGCGCTCCGCCGCCGGGTCACGCAATGTCTCGAGATCAGGTCGGCAGCGCTTACAGGCCCGGAAGCCCGCTTGCCGCGCGATC
>DATIEU010000332.1:0-2635 GCA_035455565.1 Steroidobacteraceae bacterium
GCGGCTGCGCACCTACTGGTATACGCACGGGGATCGCTAGCTTCGATGGGGCCAACCTGCGCGGTGCTGTGGCTCAAGCATTTTTCCGATCGTGGCGACAACCTATAAGAGGTGTACTCATGGATAAGCAACGAAACCTTCGCGGTGCGCTCCTGTCAGCAGTCCTCGCTGCCTTCGGAGCGAGCGGTATTGCGCTGGCCGAAACTGAGCGCGAGCCCAATAATGACGTTGCGAGCGCCCAGCCACTGTCCCTCAGCGCCGTAGCGGTGGATGTCAGCACCAGCGGCGTGACAGTGCAGCCCAAAGGGAGCGCCACCGTGAATGGGGTCATCGGCAATCTCACAGGTACCCCTTCCGCAGGTACCGCAATCTATGACGTGGATTTCTATTCATTCCAGGGTACTGCAGGCGACGTGGTGACCATCGACATCGATGGCGGATACGGGGGCGTGAGCAATGTCGATACTCGTGTCGCTATTTTCGGCCCGAGCCTCAATAGGCTGCGAGAAAATGACGACTCCACTACTGTCGACCCTGGCTCGACGAACTTTAGAGACTCGCTCATTACGAACGTCAGCCTGCCTGAGACCGGCACATATATCGTCTCTGTTAGCAGTTACCCGTGCGAAATCCTCGACGGCGGCCTACCAAAGGTCAATGTTTGTTCGAACCCGATCACTCGATTGGATGGCAACGGTGATTACACCCTCATCATTTCAGGCGTAACGCTGCAGGTGCAGCAGATCAACATCGAGATCAAGCCGGGTAGCGGCGAGTATGCTCCGATCAACCCGAAGTCGAACGGCGTCATTCCGGTGGCGCTGCTATCCTCGAGCCAATTCAACGCACTTACGGTCGATCCAACGACGCTCACATTTGGAAGGACGGGAGATGAACAGAGCTGGCTCAGGTGCGGCAAAGGGGGCGGAGACGTCAATAGCGACGGCTACCTGGACCTGATATGTCACTTTAGAAATCGGTCGGCGGAGTTCACCCTGTACGACACTGAGGGAATCGTCAGGGGGAAAATGAAGCCTGAAGCCGGGGGGACCCTGTTCGAGGGACGCGGCATGCTGAAAGTCGTGCCGGTGAAGCGGCAGGACTAGCCATTCCCCATTCCGCGGGGGACCGCGTAGCCGCAAATCGCTAGACGAGACGCGCGCGCCGCGCGGGGCTCAGGCGAGCCCCTTCGGCAGGGGAAACACCACCTTCTCCGCAATGCCCTTCGCCTCGGCGGCCGGGCCGCCTCCGAGCTGACGCAGCCGGTCGACCACCTGCTTCACCAGCACCTCGGGGGCCGAAGCGCCGGCGGTCACGCCCACCACGCGCTTGCCCGCCACCCACTTGGGCTTGAGCTCGGACGCGTTGTCCACCATGTAGGCCGGGATGCCCTGCTGCTCGGCGACCTCGCGCAGGCGATTGGAGTTCGAGCTGTTGGGCGAGCCCACCACGATCACCACCTCGCACTGCCGCGCCAATGTCTTGACCGCGTCCTGGCGGTTCTGCGTCGCGTAGCAGATGTCGTCCTTCTTCGGTCCGACGATGCCGGGGAAGCGTTCCCGCAGCGCGTTGATGGTCTGCTGCGCGTCGTCGACCGACAGCGTGGTCTGGGTCACGAAGGCGAGCTGGTTCTCGTCGTTCACTTCGAGCTTCGCCACGTCCTCCGGCTTTTCGACCAGGTGCATGCCGCCCGCGCCCTGCCCCATGGTGCCTTCGACCTCGGGATGGCCGCGGTGCCCGATCATGACGATTTCGCGCCCGTGCCCGCGCATCTTCGACACCTCGACATGGACCTTGGTGACGAGCGGGCACGTGGCGTCGAATACCTTGAGCTTTCTCGCCTCGGCGTCGCGCCGCACCGCCTGGGACACCCCGTGCGCGCTGAAGATCACGGTTGCGCCTTCCGGCACTTCCGAAAGCTCCTCGACGAACACCGCGCCCTTCTCCCGCAGGTCGTCCACCACGAACTTGTTGTGCACCACCTCGTGGCGGACGTAGATCGGGGCGCCGTGCAGGCGCAGCGCGCGCTCGACGATCTCGATTGCGCGGTCGACGCCGGCGCAGAAGCCGCGGGGATTGGCGAGCAGCACTTGCATGGCCGAATTATATCCGCCTGGGCCTGAGAGCGTCCCAGATCAGCAGCGCCGCGCCGCACGTGATGGCCGAGTCCGCCACGTTGAACGCCGGCCAGTGGTAGCCGAGCGCGTGAAAATCGAGGAAGTCGATGACCGCGCCGATCACGATGCGGTCGATGACGTTGCCGACCGCGCCGGCGAGCACGAGCGAGAGCGCCAGCGCGAAGCGGCGCTGATGCGGGTACTTGCGCAGCAGGAACACGATCCACACCGACGCGATGACGGCGATCGCGATGAAAAGCCCCCGCTGCCAGCCCGCCGCGTCCGAAAGGAAGCTGAACGCCGCCCCGGAGTTGAAGACCAGCACCAGGTTGAAGAACGGCGTGACCTCGATCGCCCTGCCCCCGGCGAGGGTGTGCACCACGGCGTACTTGGTCAGCTGGTCCGCCACCACGATCAGGGCGGAAAGGGCGAGCCACCTCGTCATGTCACGCGTAGCTCCGCGGCTCGCCGGCCCCGAAAAGATTCGACACGCAGCGACCGCAAAGTTTCGGGTGCGT